>NZ_DOPT01000010.1:7357-163704 GCF_003512625.1 Herpetosiphon sp.
AATACTGGCGGGTATGGCCCGTCGGGTGGGTTACGGTCGCGATCCGTCCGGCGGCATCATGGGTATAGGTGGTCGTTTCGCCCAGCGCATTGGTGATGGCGGCGATAAAGCCCTGGGGCGTATAGGCATAGGTCGTTGTCGCAGCAGTTGGCCCCGTCCCGATCGTGTCACTAGCGAGTCGGCCATCGGGCTGATACGTCCATGATTTCACGGCCTGATCGGTCGCCGTTTCCGTAATCGGCTGTCCAGCTGCGTTATAGGTGGTCACGCGCACGACCCCTGATGGCAAGGTTACCTGACGCGTGCGGGTTGCGGCGGTATAGATGGTCGTGGTCGTCAAGCCGTGTTGGGTGAAGACCTCCTGCCACGTCACCAAACTCCACGGATCGGTCGGGTCACTCAGCACTACACTCCGGTGCATCGTGGCGGTTGCCACCACCTGTCCTGCCGGATTGGTCACCGTGATCGCCGCAGGATAGGGAGCCGTCATCCCCCAACGGGGATCAGGAGCCATGGTCGTCGTGCGCCGCATGCCCCGTGCATCAATCAGCACCTGATTGCCATGGGCATCGATCGCGGTCGTGATCGTTGGGCGACCTTCGGTCGTCACCATCCGGCTCGTCGTGCCATCGGCGGCGGTACTAATCCGATGCGCCGTCATGATCCCCGTGGCCGTGGTACTGGTCACGATGGTCGTCGTGGCACTGAGCCGCGTCTGATCGAGCGCTGTCCATCCGCCGGTTGCCCCAATGTCTTGGCTGAGATGCCCATCAGCGGTATACGTATACTGATGCTGCCAATCAGGATTGCGTGGATCAATCAAGCGCGTCAATAGTCCATCCTGATACTGAAGCTGCCAGCGACTCTGGGTCGGATCATTGATCGCCTGCACGCTGCCATCGGAGCCGACCGTCAGCGTGGTCGTAACCCCATCGGGGCTCACCACCGCCGTTGGGGTGCCATCGGCTATCCGCGTGATCGTCGTGGTCTGTCCATGCTGATCCCGCACCCCCGTTAACCGTCCTGCTGTATCATAGAGAAAGGTATAGCGAAGCACCCCGGTCATCGCATCGCGGGTCAGTAAATGGCGGCCTGTGGATGCAAAAACGTAGACTTCGCTCCCATCTGAGGATGGCACTTCAAGGCGTGCTTGTCCCACACCGGGGAACGGCGGCGCGACAGTTCCCTGTTTCACCGCACGCGAGGTAAACGAAATCTGGCCATTGGGACCCACCATACTCCCAAAGAGTTCGTCCAGTTGGGGATCAGTGCTCGGGGACGGATTCCCGACAATGGTTCGCATTTCGCCGTCGGGAAGGATCTCGCGTAAGGCTCCGATGTCTTGCACAATCAACCGTCCATCTGAATGGACATGAACGGCATTAGGATCGATAAGGGGGGATTCCGTCGCCAACCATCCTTCCGGATATTGTCCAATGGCTTGACCGTTGGTATCTCGGCCCGCAATCCGCGTAATCGTTCCTGCCGCATCAATCCGCAGGATACACCCGGTTCCTGTCGGCCCCGCAACCGCCGGATAGCGGCCACGCAGGGCGAGATAATGATTCCCGCGCGTATCATGCGTGACATGGACGATCTCCTCATCCCGTAAATTGGGAAAGCCACACCGCAGCTGCGTTGGTGCGACGGGATGGATGACCTGCCCATCCGTCCGGACCACGCGCAATGCTGTCACCGTCTTGCCGATGATCGGGCCATTCGCCTGCGGAACCTCAACCGTATAGGCATCAATAAACCACACGGTTCCATCAGTATCCACATCTACGGCAAGGGGTGTCCCGATCGGCATCGTTCGCGCCACAGCACCATCTGGTGTGAGCGTCAACGCTTTGGTCGTCCCCCCAACCACCCGTTCGAGCCGCTGATCAGCCGTAATTCGGTAGATTGCAGGTGCGTTGCCACCCCACGTCGATCCCTCATCGGTCAGATAGACCTCACCCGTTGGCGTGGTATGCAGCGCACGGATGCCATTAAATTCGGTATGACTGAGTAATTGCCCATCAGCTGGTGGTAACCCATTCAGGATTCCGGATCGTTGCCTCCGCGTTCCATCGGGCAACCACTCCCACAGGTTTGTACTGATCGAACCCGATCCACCTGCTTCATAGCGTCCCCCATCACGGGTTGGGGCAATCGCATGAAGCCGCGGATAGGCCCAGCCGACTCCTGTTCGGGTAACAGCGGTCAGCGCCTCCGCCCGCTGGCGACTCCCATCACCACGATAGAGGATACGTTGATGCGTATCATACTGATGATGAATATCCAACGACCATCCGCCAATCGCATTTTGACTGACATGGAGTCGGCCAAGCGTTGTGTTTAACACGCGTTCGACCGTAATCATCTCGGTAGCGCGGTCACCCGTTAGGGAGATTCCGCCTGTCCCAAATTGGCCAAACGCACTCCCGAATTGGGCCGGAGTGCGATACTGACCAGGATAGGTAAACCCGATCTTGATCGTCGCGGACTGACTGCCTTGGAGCATCCGCCCATAGGCATCCAATCCATCCCACGTAAAGATCGTTGCCAAATTGGTACTCGGCGAAAAGGCCTGCGTCCATTGTTGCCCACCTATCTGCACCGTTACATCAATCCCGGTCAGCGAATTCGGAATGGTTGCCCCACTCAGCGGAATGACGACTTCCTGATGATGGGCCGCCGCAGGATCACTCGTGTAGACCAATCGGAATGGTGTGCCCGCAAGCGCAACCTCTTCCCCAACACTTTGGGTTTCACAGGTAATCACCGACCCCGGTTGTTCACAGGGAATGCTAATCGGGGGATCACTGCTTAATGGGCCACCATTAGGGCCAACCGCATCGTCTGGTGGGCCAAAGGGCCAGTTATGATCCCACGGCGTAAAGTGGGTCATCGGCACCCGCCACAGGCTGGTTCCCGCCGAATAGGTGCTGGCCACAAAGGCTTGTTCATCCGCACCAATCCCGAGGCTGGCTGGGTCATCGGCCACCCCATCCCCCGTCAGATCCAGGGTCAATGGTGCGGTGGTTAAGACTGCGATGATCCGACCATTGGGACTCGGAACCCAGACCGCCCGTTGGGCATCGTACCAGCCCGTGGGGACAGCCATCCCTACCGGAAAGCCCATGAAGTTTTCCGTATAGTTGGCGACTGCCTGACTAAATTCCACCGAGCCATCGACCGCCAACGCTTCATCGGCGCTGAATTCTGCTGCATAGGTATAGCCACTATTACTCGGCAATTCGCCCGGCATCGCTGCACGTCCCGTATCGCCGACGGTATATTCGCTCGCCCGCACCGCAATGCTGGTCAGCGGCTGGGTGGCTCCTGACGGCAGGCGCAACGTGGCCGTAATGCCCGCAGGGAAGAAGAGCCGCGCCTGGCGCGTCCCCCGATCATCGGTGCTAACCGTGCCCTCGGCAGCCTGCGCAGCGCCCCCCAACTGAATCGTTGTGACGATCGGCGAGAGCGGCGTGAGTACGACCTCAGGAGTCCAGACACTATCACGCCAGGGGGTGGTCACGGCCCGTTGCACCCGCAAAAACTGTGGATGCTGATACTGGACCACCAACCGACTGCCACCATTGACCACCAAATCAAACATGCCATCGGCCCGGGTGTGGGTCATACCAAATTCGGGATGATCCTTAATCGTGATTTGCACGCCAGGAATCGGCTGGCGCGTGCGATCTAGCACCCGTCCACGAATCACCGCCACCCGCTGCGCGGTAATCGTATCTGGGGCCACCCCCGTTTGAATCGGGGTCGTTCCCGTATACAAGAAGGCGGTATCCGCAAACAAATCGCTGGCGGTAAACGCACTTAACGCGGGGGCCACTGCTGCCGGATCAGGCGGAATGACCAAGGGAGTCGCAGTCGGGATAGGGGTCGCACTGGGCGGCACCACTGGGGTGACACTCGGAACGATCGTCGGACTCGCGGTCGGAGTGGGACTGGGGACTACCGTCGCGGTCGGGGTCGCCGTCGCGGGTTGAATGGGGGTAAAGCCCTCAATCAGCCACGCCACACTCCGCTCAAACAACGCCCAGCCGGTCGCGGTTGCCGTTGTTGGGCTGGTGTTATCAAAGAAAAAGCCCGCCCGCCGTGCGGGAGCCGTTCCGCTGCTTAATGCAGCCCCTTGGGCATAGGTAAAAATGCCCGCCGATGCTGGCGCATTGGGTAAGGCGGCGACCAGCGTTGCTTGGGCAAGTGGTTGCCCAAAGGCCAAGGTGACCGCTGATCCGCTCACGCTGACGACCCCACTCAACCCGGCGGCAATCGGATGTGTCGGAGCCGCAATACTGAGCGTACTGCCCGTACTCGTCCCGAAATGCGTACCGGAACTCGTGCCCGTCATTCGCAGATCATCATAGAGCGCATATTCCCAGGTCAACACGGGCACGGGATGGGTGGTCAACAGCATACCAATCGCCGACGCGCTGACGGTTGAGGAGATCAACACGCCATGCATGCCCTGGGTTGCCTCGAGGGTAAGACTGGTCTGGGGAATTACCTGCACGGTGTACTGGGCATCGGTCAAGCGTTGCAGTACCGCCGCATCACCACTCCCCAAGGGCACACTGCCCACCACCAAGAGCAGGTTTTTCCCCGCACCACTCGGTGGCGTGACGGTTGGGGGCAGATTCGTCGCGGTTGCCGTCGGAGGCAGACTCGTGGCCGTGGCGGTCGCTGGAGCAGCCGTCGCGGTTTCCGGCGCAGGCGTTGCCGTCGGCGCGACGGTAGTGGGCGTTGGCGTGCCACTCGGTGGGGTTTGCCCAATCGCCCACAGCAACGCGGAACGAACGAGATCCCACCCATCGCTGGTTAAGTATAAGGGGGTATCGGCATCCAAGAACAACCCAACCCGACGTGCCGGGGCCGCTAACGGGGTTGACCCCACTAAGCCGCCATCCTTGGTGCTGGGGATCGTCATCGTCGCCCCAGTATCGTAGCCAAACAGCACCGTTTTACTCGTGCTGCCCGGCAGATTTGCGACCTTCACCCCTTGATTGACCGGACGGCCATAGGGCAAGCGCAAACTCTGACTTTGGACGGTGATGGTTCCACTCTTGCCACCCGCTAAGGGATGGGTTGGATCGAGCAGCGTGATGGTCGTAGTCGGGGTTCCCGAGTTAATCCCATAATCCGTTCCCGATGCGCCATTCGTCATGCCCAATTGATCATAGAGCGCATATTCATTCACTACCATCGGCGTGGTGACATAGGTAAAATCATTGTCTAATTTATACGAATCAATCGATGCCGAAATGACCACCACATTGACCGCCGCCGCATCACTCGCTTGGACGAGGTCATCATCTTTAAGCGTGACTGTCCAGCCCATAGTGGTTTCCAGAAATTGGCGAAGGGCGGTATCCGCACTGGTGAGGGTGATGCCATCCGCCGTATTGGCGATGAGCAGCGCGGTCGGGGTTGCTTGCGTCCACTGGTGCGTGGACGATGCTGGGACAAGCGGCGCAGCCATAACGGGTTGGATGGTGGCCGGATGCACGAACAAGGGAACCAGCATGCAAAAAAGACAGAGCGCGTACCAAACGCGCCCACGCCGAAGCAGGGGCATATGCATTCCTCCATCCCCCTCACTCATCGGGGGATTCATACGAAAGCGCCAATGTGTCCCTATTATCATGGGCACATTGGTGCATGTCAAGCATCATTTTCAGGTCGGGATGATCGGTGTGTGAGGGAGCACCGCGACGGCTACCCCCTCTTCAGTGTCAGGAACCAACAAGCACGATTAAGGAGCCACGTTTGCCAAGGCATCGACCACCAGTACCGGTATCTCAGTAACCCGCTGCAAGGCAAAATCATTGGTTAAAAAGGCATCACAGCCCGCATCAATCGCCGTCGCGAGTTGTAACGCATCCGGAGTCCGCAGCCCATACTGCGCCCGGAGCGTAGCCGCCAACTCAGCAATCGGAGCCGTAATCGGCACCATCGTCAGCGCCGCAGTTTGATAAAAGAGGAGGCGATACTGGTGCACGAGGGCCATCTGCTGCTGCTGGAGCGGTTTCATCAGCGTTTCGGTGAGCGTTAACACCGAGGTGATCGCGTGGATCTGATCGGGAGCAATTTGCCCCATAATGACCCGCAGCGTTGGTAAATACTGCGCATGCCCCTCCGTATAGTAAATCAAAGGAGCCGTATCGAAATACAACCGCCGGATCGGGGCAAGGGTCGTCAACACACTCATTGTGGTCGCTCCCAGGCATCCCGTAACCCATCGACATAGGTTTGGGCATCCTCGCCCGTGGCCAACGATGCAGCAAAGCCTGCCATATCCGCCAAGCGCAGGAGCGGTTGGCGCGGGGGGACATCCAAGGAATCGACCAAGAATTTCACCAGATCTTTCCGTTCTTGGATGCTCAAGGTTTGGACTTGTTCAAGAATCGCAACTAGGCTCATTCCATCCTCCGTTCCTTAATGAGTTCGGTCAGCCGTCGCATGCTGACGCAGATACTGATAGAGCGTTTCACGGCTAATGCCCAGCTCGCGGGCTAAGGCCGTTTTGGATTCCCCGGCAGCGGCTCGATCGACGACCTGAGCGATGGTCGCAGGATTCAGCACCTTCTTCCGACCTTTATACACGCCACGCTGCTTGGCCATGGCGATCCCTTCGCGCTGGCGTTCGCGGATCAAGGCCCGTTCAAATTCAGCCACCGCTCCAAGCATGGAGAGAATGAGCGTCGCCATCGGGGAATCATTCCCCGTAAACGTCAAGTGCTTGGTGACAAAGTGAATCGCCACGCCGCGTTGGGTCAGGGTCTGCACAATCTCACGGAGATCATCAAGATTGCGAGCCAAGCGATCCATACTATGGACAACCACCGTATCGCCAGTCCGCACAAATGCGCATAAGGCCGCTAGCTGCGGTCGGTTACGATCCTTACCCGAAGCGTGCTCGGTAAAGACGCGATCAAGGGTCTGGCCGTCGAGCTGTCGATCCGGATGCTGATCGCTGGTACTGATGCGAATATAGCCCACCCGTTGTCCCGCCATGATGGTCTCCTCGCGGATGTACTGTCAGGATAGAGTTTAAGACCATTGTGAGCATTCGTCAAGAAATGGCAAAAATAACCCTACTCTGACACTGGATTGTGCGGAATCTGACATCAGGATAGGGTATGCTCCATCTATCCAAAACCAATGAACTAGCAGCATGCTACCAAATTCAGCGTTGAGTGCAAATGGCCAGGACGAGTCTGATCAGTATAATCCAACGCCCTAAAACTGGTCATCCCGCCTATTGCCTGTGGCCATGCGATTATTTTTTCCTAACGGCAGCAAATATTACAACTGAATGCTCGTTTGAAAAACAATCACTGCATGACCCCCAACTTTAACCAAAACAGGCTCATCAGCTTCAATCAACACCTGAACCTCAATATACCCAGTCCTCCCAATCGCAACACCTTGACATGCAGTAAACCGCAAATGGATTCCGTTGTGGGCAACCAATCGATGATGCACTAAGTAGGCTCCGAGTGGCCCATTTGCATTCCCCGTAACCGGATCTTCATTGATCCCAATCGCTGGTGAAAACATCCGCCCATAGGAAAGAATCGCCGGATCATCAGAGTCTAATGTATAGACAAAATAGCCATTGCAGCCAATTTGTTTACTCAGCAGGGTAAGGGCTGCAAGATTCGGGCGCAGTTGATCAAGCTTTGTGCGCTGGTTAATCCCAATTAATACTTTGGAATGCCCCGTTGAGACTATTTGAATCGGGCATGCGTAATGCAGGTCGTGAATAGTCAGACCAAGCGCATCAAGTAAAGCCTGTTTGGATTGTCCATCAATGATCGGGCCAAACTCAATTGCAGCTTGAGTCATAATAATTTGATAATCATTATTGGCTTGGATAACTTCAATTGGCAGTATCCCGGCTCCAGTTTTATGTCGGAGTTGGCATGAGCCTAATTGCAGCTCATGGGCACGCACATAGTGAGCCGCAATCGTCGCATGACCACACAATGGAACTTCGACGGTAGGGGTAAAAAATCGTAGCCAGACCGCATGACTTGAATCAGTCGGCGCAAGCAAAAAGACCGTTTCGGAGTTATTCAGTTCGCGGGCCAGTTGTTGCATCTCGTGGGTGCTCAGATCATCAGCATGTGTCACAACCCCAGCAGGATTTCCGCGAAATTTATGCTGAGTGAAGGCATCAACTTGATACACGTTAACCTGTTTCATAGCGGGTTTAAACCTTTAATCAAATGATTAGTATTGGTCTAGTGTAGCCTAGTTTTGCGATTGGGAAAGGTTAAATGTGAATGATAAAACTCTCATTTTCATCAGCCTTTTTTCGTATTGACATACGATAATCATGCGCGTATACTACACAACCGTGCTTGAGGGAATTAAAACTTCGGCTTAAAATAATAATGTTGCCTATCTACCTCCATTTCTGCTGCAACAATATCAATTATTACTAAAGCAAATAATTTAATAGTTTATATACACACTTAATCATATAATATTGATTTAAGTATGTATCTATATCGTTGTGCCTTCAGTTAAGAATTGAGAATCAGGAGTTTAAACGTTCTATGGTCAATCCACAAAAAATCACCAATAATCAAATTTCAGATATAACCAATCTGATTGCTCAGGTGCTGCAAATTCCAGAATATATGGTAACCGATCAACTTAGCTACCGTTCAATTATGCAATGGGATTCATTGGCGCATATTAACTTGATGTTGGCATTAGAAACAACCTATGGAGTGACAATCGAACCTGATACCATTGTTACACTTAGTTCTGTTGCCCAAATTAAGGCCTATATGCAGGGGACGCTTCAGCCGACATCAACCCACACAGCAGGGATTGAAACTCAAACTGACGGTGGTGTGGTCTATCGTGGCCTTGCAGGAGTAACCTTCGATCAGAGCCAGATCACGTTGATCGATGGCAAACAAGGCCGCTTGCAATATCGCGGCTATAGCATTCATGATTTGGTTGAGCAAACGACGTTTGAGGAAACAGCCTTTTTATTATTGAATGGGCAATTGCCAACAACCACTGAGTTGGATCAATTTAAGCACCAGTTGGTGGCAGCACGAGAGATACCAGCAACGATTTTGGAGTTGATTCAGCTCCTAAAAGATGGCCATCCCACCGAAGTTTTGCGCACCTGCCTTTCGGCGCTTGCCACGTTCGATGCTGAGCGCCTTGATGGATCAGTTACTGCAACCAAAGCTCGGTCTATTCGACTGATTGCACAAATGCCCTGCTTGATTGCAGCTCATCATGCGATTCGCCAAGGAAAAACACCAATCCAGCCCAACCCAACGCTTGATCATGCTGCTAATTTTCTCTACATGCTCCAAGGAACCATTCCGAGCCAACAGGCTCAGCAGATCGTGAATCAGATTCTGATTCTGCATGCTGATCATAGTGCCAATGCTTCAACCTTTGCAGCCCGAGTTGTCGCAGGAACACGCTCAGACTGGTATGCAGCGCTCACTGCTGCAATTGCCGCCTTTGCAGGCCCACTCCATGGCGGGGCCATCGAACAGGTCATTGCCATGATTCAAGCGATCGGTACTCCTGAGCGAGCTGCCGATTATGTAGCCAACTTACAAGCCAACAATCAGCCAGTGATGGGTTTTGGGCATCGGGTCTATCAAACCGAAGATCCACGAGCACGTCATTTACGCAAAGCAGCGCAGGCCTTGAGCGCACAAAGCGATAACAACTATTACGCGATTCTTGAAGCGGTTGTTCAAGCAATGCGTCCCTATATGGCCAAAGGAATCGATGTGAATGTTGATTTTTATGCCAGTGTTATTTATCACCTTTTGGGTATTCCCTACGATCTGTTTGTTCCAGCATTTATTGTTGGCCGAACCGTGGGCTGGTTGGCCCAAATTCAAGAGCAATATGCCAACAATATTTTGATTCGCCCATTGCTTGCCTATGTTGGGCCAATTGATCAGCCCTATCCAGCATTGAGCCAACGTCAATAACAAGTCTATAACACGCCTAACGCCTTATTGGAGAATAGATGATGATTGAGTTTAACCAGATGCTTGAAGTTGTGCCTCCATGCCAAAGCGAGCCAAACCAAGCACACGCAACCAGCCAATTGCACAGCGGTTTTCTACAGAGCGTCCAGCGCTATCCAAATAACATCGCTTTAACGATTGGTAATAAACAGTATGATTATGTCAAATTATATACAGTTGCCCAACGCTGGGCTTTCGCGCTTCGCCAATCAACCAAACCGCTGCATCGTGTTGGTATTTTTGCCTATCGTAGTGAAGCAGCCTACATCGGGATTTTGGCAAGCTTATTGGCTGGCGCAACCTTTGTGCCGCTGAACTACAACTTTCCACTTCAACGGACCCAAGCGATGATCGAGCAAGCAGAGCTTGATGCGATTATTGTCGATCACCAATCGTATGACCAATTTTTGCAATTGGCCGATTCGCTGCCAGTACTACCGCCATGTGTCCTCTTGCCTGATTGTTTGCGTGCGCCGCTGCTTGATACAATGATCTATACTCAAGCCGAGCTTGCTGAGCTACCGACTGATCATGAACCAGTTACTGTGCCGCCTGAGGCAATTGCCTATCTGTTATTCACTTCGGGTAGCACCGGCAACCCCAAAGGCGTACCAATTAGTCATGCCAATGTCGCACACTTTCTCAAGGTAAATCAAGCACGATATCAGATTACGCCTGCTGATCGGCTGAGCCAGACCTTTGATCAAACCTTTGATCTGGCCATCTTTGATCTTTTTATGGCTTGGAATCATGGTGCGGCGGTCTGTGTTATCCAACCGATCCAATTGCTCTCACCTTTTCGCTTAATTGAAGAGCAGGGAATTACGATTTGGTTTTCGGTACCATCAGTTGCCGCGTTACTGCGCAAACAAAAACTACTCAAGCCCAATAGCTTGCCCAACTTACGCTTAAGCCTTTTTTGTGGCGAAGCGTTGCCCAAAGCTACCGCTGAGGCTTGGCAACTTGCTGCGCCCAACTCAATAATCGACAATCTCTATGGTCCAACCGAATTAACAATCGCCTGTGCAGTGTATCGCTGGAATTCCCTCACCTCGCCTGCTGAATGTTTGAATGAAGTGGTCCCAATTGGTAAACTCTACCCAGGTTTAACCGCGGTGGTGGTTGACGCAAACGATAATCCTGTACCAGCAGGTACAGAAGGCGAATTGTGTGTTGCTGGCCCACAAACCTTCCAAGGCTATTGGCACAACCCAAGCCTCACGGAGCAACGGTTTCTGCGCAGCAAACAGCTTAATGGCGAGGAACTCGGCTACTACCGCACCGGTGATCGGGTTGTATGCCGCACCAATGGCAGCATGATTTACCTTGGGCGCAGCGATCAACAAATTAAAGTCCATGGCTACCGGGTGGAATTAAGCGAGATTGAAGGGGCGTTATTACTCCAACCAGGCGTAGTTGCTGCGGTTGCACTGGGCTGGCCGCTTGAAAACGGTTCGGCGAGCGGAATTGTCGCGTTTGTAATTGCGCCAAGCATTGCAGTCAGTGATCTGCAACAGGCGGTTCAGCCATTGCTCCCAAGCTATATGCTGCCGCGCACCATCTATCAGCTTGAAACCATGCCGCTGAATGCCAATGGCAAAATTGATCGGTTGGCCTTGGCTCGCCACTTAGCAGGTGAAGGAACGGCCTAATGCAAACAGTGAATCCAGCATTCCAACGTTCATTGGAGTGTGCAGGCCAAACCTATCGCGTCTGGTCAATTCAAGCACTCGCAAGTAGCTATCAGCTTGAACTTGAAACGCTGCCATTTTCGCTCCGACTTTTGCTTGAAGCGCAATTACGCGCCTTTGGACGCGGGTTGAGCGATCTCGCAGCGATCGAAGCATTGATTAACCAACTCCAGCAGCCCGACATTGCACAGCCAAAAGTGGTTATTCCTTATCTGCCAGCCAGGGTACTGTTGCAAGATTTTACAGGAGTTCCGGTATTTGTAGATTTAGCGGCAATTCGCGAGGCCGTAGCTGAGGCTGGCGGCGACCCAAGCTTGGTCAATCCCGTTGTCCCAACAGATGTCGTGGTAGACCACTCGATTATTGTTGATGTGGCTGGTGTGCCAAATGCATTCGCCATCAACACACGCTACGAGTTTGAACGCAACCAAGAGCGCTATCACTTATTACGTTGGTCCGAAGCCGCGTTTAAACATGTGCGGGTCTTTCCACCTGGTAGCGGCATTGTTCACCAAATTAATCTTGAACACCTCGCAACCGTTGTCCAAACCCAGGTAACGGCCACTGGTGAACTCATGTTGCCTGATAGTGTCTGTGGAACTGATAGCCATACCACGATGATTAATGGTTTAGGGGTACTTGGTTGGGGCGTGGGTGGCATCGAGGCCGAAGCGGTTATGCTTGGTTACCCACTTATGCTGACCTTGCCCAGCGTCGTTGGGGTTGAATTAACTGGCTCACTACGTCCAGGTGTGACGACAACCGACTTGGTGTTAAGCCTCACCCAACGCTTGCGTCAAGCGGGCGTAGTTGAACAGTTTGTCGAATTTTGTGGCACTGGGGTTAATCAGCTTAGTATTGCCGAACGTGCCACGATTGCCAATATGGCTCCTGAATATGGAGCCACCTGCGGCTACTTCCCAGTTGATGCAGAAACGATTCGCTATCTCCAAACGACGGGTCGTTCAGCCGAGTTGATCCAACAGGTCGAAGCCTATTATCAATTTCAAGGGCTTTTTCGCCAACCTAATGCCCAATTGCCCCAGTTTGCCAAACTGATCCAGTTTGATCTTGCGACGGTTGAAGCATGTGTTGCAGGACCAGCCCGCCCCCAAGATCGCCTAAGCCTGCGTGCTGTGCCAGCTTCGGTAGTTGCAGCCACGCAGCCAAAGCAGCAACCGATTACGGTAGCGCTTGATGATCAAACGTATCGCTTAGACCATGGGGCATTGCTGCTAGCGGCAATCACTTCATGCACCAATACTTCGAATCCTGCAGTAATGTTGGCAGCAGGCGTTTTGGCGCAGCAGGCAGTTGCACGCGGGCTACGCGTTCCTCGTTATGTCAAAACCAGCCTTTCGCCAGGCTCACGGGTCGTGACCACCTATCTGCAAGAAGCAGGGTTGCTACCAGCCTTGGAAACCCTCGGCTTTCAGATTGTAGGCTATGGCTGTATGACTTGTTCGGGCAGTAGTGGGCCAATTCATCCACAGCTGAGCCAAGCAGTCGCTGAACAGGGGTTAATGGCCAGCGGCGTATTGAGTGGCAATCGCAACTTTGAAGGTCGAATTCATCCAGCGATTCGCTTGAATTATCTGGCCTCACCGCCATTAGTGATTGCCTATGCCCTAGCTGGAACCATGAACATCGATCTCGAAACTGAGCCGCTTGGTTATGGCAGTGATGGACAAGCCGTCTATTTGGCTGATATTTGGCCAAGGGAGCAAACAATTCAAGCGCTTTTGGCCAACCTGATTAAACCAAGCATGTTTCACAAACACTATCAACAACCAGTGATTCCCGCTGAATGGCAAGCGATTACCATCGAAAAGACGCTGTTCTATCCATGGGCAACCCAATCAACCTATCTTAAGCGTCCGCACTATATTCATGGCAAAAGCAACCAATCACCAAGCATCATTAAGGATGCGCGGGTGTTGGCGTTGTTAGGCGATAGCATTACCACCGACCATATTTCACCTGGTGGCGCAATTGATCCTAAGGGCGAAGCTGGGCGCTATTTGCTTGAGCAGGGCGTTGCACCATCAGATTTTAATGCCTATGGCGCTCGTCGCGGCAATCATGAATTAATGGTACGAGGTGGGTTTGCTAACGCTCGGCTAAAAAATCAACTACTTGCGGGGATTGAAGGTGGTTTTAGTCTGCATCAGCCGAGCGGCCAGCAAGATACGATCTATGCTACGGCCATGCGCTATGCCACGACCAACACTCCGCTAATTATTCTGGCAGGTAACGAATATGGCTCAGGCTCATCGCGTGATTGGGCTGCCAAAGCGCCCAAATTGCTTGGTGTTCAAGCAGTGTTGGCGGCAAGTTTCGAGCGGATTCATCGGGCCAATTTGGTCTGTATGGGTATTTTGCCGCTGGAATTTATGGCGGGGCAACCATGGCAAAGCCTTGGATTAAATGGAGCTGAATTCTATACGATTTATGGTTTAGATGCGCTTGTAGCCGGGGGCGAATGTGTGGTTGAGGCCAGTGACGCTGATGGCAACGTCAATCGATGGACAATGCGCGTTCGGATTGATAACCCGAGTGAATTGCGAACCTACTACGCTGGCGGCATTCTCCAACAGGTTGTGCAACGTTTGGCGCTGCCTCAAGCAAAGCAGGTGAATCAACAATGACAGCTCAACAACCTGAACAATTGACACCAGACGCTATTTTAGCGCATTTAGGGCTATTCGATCGGCTTGAACCCACGCTTGATCGCTTTGCCGACCGCCAACAAGCATTCGATTGGCTGCACCTTGGATTAACCGATATTCCGGTTGGACAAGTGCTGGATTTGATTCAGCACTCACCAACCTTGCTGCCACCCCGCACGGGACATATGGGCAATTGGGAAGAAATTGGCCATGGCCGAGCCGGTATGATGGATTTTAATCAAGCGATTTGTAGCCAAGGCTATGGATACCCATTAATTTACTGTTTTAATCAGACTGAGGATGCGGCCTTAGAACGTGGGGATTGGGTCTACTTGCCTGGTTCGTTGATCGATCATGGCAAACGGACTCTGCTACCCTTGTACACCTGGGATGGACAAGGCTTGGTTGAACGACAACGGGAGCAGCCGCTCTTTACGCCATTTGTTCAAACGAGTGTTGATGGGGGGCAAATCCCGCTCAATACCTTGCATTGGCAACGGATGCAGCAATTTCAGCAATTTGAATTTCGGCTTGAAGCACAAAGCGTCTGGCACCATGCCGAGCTAGCCAAAGCGATTGTCCAGCATTTACTGGAACAAGCAGCCATCCAACCCAATACACGCCGGGCCTTTCAAGATATTTTAAGCCATCAGGTCAGCCTTGATGGCAGAATGCAACGGGTTGCGATCCAACGCGAAGCCCAGGGGTATCGCATGGGGGCAATGTTCTATAGCTCAGCAGCAGACCTAGCCGAGGCGAGTATGCTGCCATGGCTTGCAGTAGCCGAGCCAGCGAGCTTTTTTGCCAATATCAAACAACTACCAAACCAGATGCCGCTCTGTTCGCATTTGCTCGCAGGCATTTTCTCGGCAATCTTTCATACCCATTACCCCAACACCACGGTTGAGCGCCAAACCATGTGTCGGCCATTCAATCCGCATTTCCACTGGGGTGCGCGGGATATGGCTGGCTACCCACCCTATCGCAATGGCTATATCGCCGAAAAATCAACCACCAAAAGCTATCGCACACTGTGCCAAAGCATCATTGATGCATTTGACGAAGTTGATCCGATGCTGCTGATCTTATTACCTGCGGTGATCTTCGCGCTTTGTCCAACCAACCAGCATCCTCACGATGCAGAGGCACTAACAGAGTTGTTCAAGCAGGTGCAACAGCTTGAGCCAAGCAGCGATCAAACTACCTATCAGCAAACAATTAGTCAGCAGGTAGCAGGATGGCTCGAACGCCAACGGACAATCCTATCGACCTACTGGATACATCGATTTGCGCCACGTCAGGGTATTTTGCACACCCAAACGCTGGTGAGCAGTCGCCCAGTTGAACCAATTGGCTTTCGAGAATTGAGCTTTCGTCAGGCCTGCATGATCGTTGGCGCATTAATCCATTGGCTTGCGCCAAATTCAGCATTGGCCTAACGAATACACAAAAGCGTCTGGAACCCTATTGAGGAACGCATGCAACAGCTAAGCAAACGCTTGAATATTCCAATTGCAGGGTTATGGTTATTAGCAGCAACCTTTATCACAACCATTGGCAATGGAATGCAAACTTTTACGATCGGGCTTTTACTCTATGATCGAACTGGCTCTGCCGCAGCTTTTGGTGGAGTGATTATTCTCGAACAGGGCTTAACCTTCTTAATGCAGTTTATTGCAGGACCATGGGTTGACCGCGGTAGTCCCAAACGCACATGTATTCAGGTTGAAATTATTCGCGGTCTATTTGTCTGTTTTGCCAGCCTGATGCTTGGTGGCGATCAAGTGGTGCTCTGGATTATGTTGATGACGCTGGTGATTCGGGTGGCCCATCCATTTTATCGGGCGGCTACCTTTGCCCTCGCCCCAGCCGCCATTCCCCGCGATTCGCTTGGGCGCTACAACGGCTATACCAATATTAGCTTGCAAGCCGGTCAATTATTGGGCGTAATTGTTGCCAGCCCAGTGTTCTATTACCTTGGGCCTGCTGTTGCCTTTTTTATCAATGGTTTAACCTTTCTCTTTTCGGCACTTGCGGTTAGTTTTATCCAATTAACTGATCATGAAGTAGTTGCCGAAGCCAAAGCCCAGGTTCAGAATGCTTGGCAACAGATTATTGGCGGTTGGGGTGAGGTGATCGGCTTGCTGCGCCGCGAAGTCGGCTTTATTTGGCATTTGTTGCTCAATACGATTGATGCAGTCGCCGTGCACCTGTTTAATTTGATCGCCGTGCCACTGATTGCTGCCCGCTACAATGGCAGTGTCTATTGGCTCTCAGTAATCGAATGTGCTTATGCAATCGGAGCGATGATCTCTGGTGGCGTGGTGGAGCCACTTTCCAAACGCTGGGGATCGCGTACCTCAACTATGGTCGGGATTGGCGGGCAAGCCCTGTGTTTTATGCTGCTTGGGTTCTTCAGCAACCAATGGCTCACCATTCTGCTGTGCTTCGGCTTAGGCGCATTCAACACGATCTCGTGGACGGTTTTGATGACCACGCTGCAATTACGGATTCGCGGAGCGATCAAAGGGCGGATTGGAATCACGCGCAATTTGCTAACGTCACTAATCACGGCGATCAGCATTCCATTGATTGCCAGTGCTACCAATAGTTCGCTCAATTGGGCCTTGCTGCTCAGTGGGGCAATTTGTTTCGGCTTTGCTGTACTGGCGTTGGTGCTTGGCAGTCCGCGATTTTTGGGCTGGCGCTTACTTGGCGAAGAACCTGTCGCCGCAACCACCCCAGCTGCTTTAGCGGAAACAAGCTCATGAACTTAACCACAACAGTGCTCAGCCTGCAACTTGAGCAACCGTTTGTCAGCAATAAGGGCTCGACGACTACGGTGCACCAAGTTGTAATCAAATTAACTTGGCAGGAGTATGGTGGTTTTGGTACGGTACTTTGCCCCAAAGAAACCCAACTTAGTGTTGAGCAAATTCAACAGCTGATTCAGGCTTGTGAACCATTGCTTAGTACCGCCACACCATGGCAATTTGAACTGTATCAAGGTCAATTAGCCTCAGTCGTTCGCAATCAGGCTGCAATGATGGCTGGCATCGATATGGCATGGCATGATCTTTTGGGCAAGGTGGTTGCCCAACCCATCCACGCGCTTTGGGGCTTGGCAGGGTTGAGCATCCCACCAACGGCACTCTCGCTTGGCGCACAATCGGAGCAGGCCTTGGTCGCACAGGCTGCAAAATTGGCGGCATGGCCAATTCTTAAACTCAAACTCACAACCGATAGCAATCTCGATAGCCTGCGCCAACTACGCGAGGTCTATGCTGGGCGGATTTGGGTTGATGGCAATGGAGCATGGGATGTTGATCAAGCGATTGCTGCGGCGCAACAATGCCATACCTATGGGGTTGAACTGATCGAACAGCCAATTCCAGCGGGCAACCTCGACCAACTGCGCACAATTCGCCAACACTCACCAATTCCCATAGTTGCCGATGAAGATTGTCGTGGGCTTGCTGATGTGCTGCGCTTGCATACATGTGTTGATGTAATTAATCTCAAACTCTTCAAATGTGGAGGCTTACGCCAAGCTCGCACGATGATCGACGTGGCCAAGCAATTTGGCTTAAAAGTTATGTTGGGTTGTAAAACTGAAAGCAGCCTTGGAATTAGCGCCATCGCCCAACTTGCCGGGCTAGCAGATTACCTTGATCTTGATGGGCATCTTGATTTGGTCAATGACCCCTTTCAAGGCCTTGTGATCGAGCAAGGTACGCTGCGTTTACCGCAAACTCCAGGTTTAGGATTAACCATTCAAGGAGCAATCGAATGACAAAACTACGCTGTGCAATTCTTGACGATTATCAACACGCCGCCTTGGCGATGGCTGATTGGTCAGTGGTAGCCGAACAGGTTGAAGTAGAGATTTTTTCTAACTATTTCAGCGAACAAACCGCGTTAATTCAAGCAATCCACGATTGTGAGATTGTGGTAATTATGCGCGAACGAACACCATTTAAAGCTGATTTACTAGCCCAATTGCCAAACCTCAAGCTGTTGATCACTTCGGGTATGCGAAATGCCTCGATCGATGTGGCAGCAGCCCAAGCCCAAGGGGTGGTGGTTTGTGGCACGGCGAGCCGTTCCGAGCCACCAGCCGAATTAACCTGGGCACTGATTTTAGGCTTGGCTCGCCAGATTGTGCCTGAAAATCTGGCTTTACGCACCAATGGCCCATGGCAACAAAGCGTTGGCATGGATTTGGCGGGCCAGCGTTTGGGCTTATTAGGCTTAGGCAAAATTGGCAGCAACGTTGCCAAAGTCGCCCAAGCATTTGGTATGGACGTGTTGGCGTGGAGCCAAAACCTCACTGCTGAGCGCACTCAAGCGCTAGGTGTTCAGCTCGCTGTATCCAAAGAACAGCTGCTTGAACAGAGTGATATTGTTTCGATTCACTTAGTGTTAGGCGAACGGACGCACGGTTTAATCGGCGCTGCCGAACTCCAGCGCATGCGCCGTCATGCCTACCTGATCAACACATCTCGCGCAGCGATTGTCGATCAAGCTGCCTTGATTCAGGCTTTGGAACAGGGATGGATTGGTGGCGCAGGCTTAGATGTGTTTGAGATTGAGCCGCTGCCAGCCCAACACCCATTTCGTAGCTTGCCAAATGTCTTAGCCACACCGCACTTGGGCTATGTATCCCAACGCAACTACAAAGCCTATTTTGGCGAGGCGATTGAAGATATTCAGGCTTTTTTAGCAGGCGCACCAATTCGCCAATTAAGTTAAAGCGGCTAAAGAGTTTTAGATTGTGTGCATAATGGAGTTGATTAACCAATGAAACCGCAACGACAGATGAAACTTGGGGCTTTTCTGCCAGCACCTGGCCACCATGTTGCCGCGTGGCGACACCCGAACACTCCAGCTAATGCTGGGCTTGAAATTCAACACTATACCCAGGTGGCTCAAACCGCTGAACGTGGCAAATTTGATATGCTTTTCCTCTCGGATGGAGTTGGCATCCGCACCCATTATAAAGATGAAGATGAATTAAGCCGTTGGGGTCGGATTGTTCAGTTTGAGCCACTGACCTTACTTTCGGCCTTAGCCATGGTTACCCAAAAGATTGGTTTGACGGCAACTGCTTCAACCACCTATAACGAGCCATTTCATATTGCCCGCAAATTTGCTTCGCTCGATTTTCTGAGCAATGGGCGAGCTGGGTGGAATGTTGTGACCTCGGTGACCGATGTTGAGGCCCAAAATTTCAACCTTCAACACCAACCTGATCATGCCACCCGTTATCGGCGGGCACGCGAATTTATGGATGTGGTAACAGGATTGTGGGATAGTTGGGAGGATGATGCCTTTATCTTCGACAAAGCCACAGGCCGCTATTTCGAACCACAAAAACTACATATGTTGCACCATCGTGGCGAATTTTTTCAGGTACGCGGGCCGCTGAACCTTGCTCGTTCGCCCCAAGGCTACCCAGTTATTGTGCAGGCTGGCTCATCAGAAGACGGTCAAGATTTTGCGGCTCAATGGGCCGAAGTGATTTTTACCGCCCATCAAACGCTTGAGCAAGCCCAAACATTTTATCGTGGCATCAAAGGCCAAATGATTAAGCATGGACGCTCGCCTGAACAAGCCAAGGTTATGCCTGGAGTGTTTGCAGTGGTTGGGCAAACCAGAGCCGAGGCCGAAGCCAAATATGCAATCTTACAAGAACTGGTTGATCCGGTGGTTGGTTTAGGGCTATTGACCGGATTGTTGGGTGATGTTGATATTTCAGGCTATCCCTTGGATGGGCCATTGCCAGAATTACCGGAAACCCAAGGCAGCACCAGCCGCCAAAAACTCGTCTACGAGCAAGCCCAACGCCAAGGCCTCACGATTCGCCAATTGTATCTCTCGGTTGCAGGCGGGCGAGGCCATCGCTTTATTCTTGGAACCCCCAGCGAGATCGCCAATCAACTTGAGGATTGGTTTGTGAACGAGGCTGCTGATGGCTTTAACATCATGCCGCCAAGCTTACCTGATGGCTTAAACGACTTTGTTGATTTGGTGATTCCTGAATTACAACGCCGTGGATTGTTTCGAACTGACTACGAAGGCACAACCTTACGTGACCATCTAGGGCTTGATCGCCCGCTCAATCGCCCGAACAAGAGTACTGCCGAACGTGCCACGCTGGCGATTGCCCGAGGTGCTGAATGAAGATCTTAGTGCTCAATCGTCAAAAGCCTCACTTAGCTCCGTTTGGCGATTGGCTTGGCGATTTAGTGCCACAGGCCCGCTTATTTACGGCTGCCAACCGTGTGCAGGGCTTTCAAGGGTTTGCGGCGATTCAGCCATTTGAGAACTATGAAGACAGTGGCCTGATTGAATTTGAGGCTTTACGGCTGCATCGTCAATCGCCAATCGAGCGAATTGTTGCAACTTCAGAGGTCGATATTCTGCGTGCAGGCCGCTTACGTAGCTATCTTGGGTTGCCAGGCCAACAAGCCGATAGTGCCTTGGCCTTTCGCAATAAAGTTGTGATGAAGCAACACCTGGTTAATCGCACTCAGCTGGTCAATATCCCAATCTTTCAGGCGATCAACGAGCCGTTCGATATCATTCAATTTATCGAACAGCATGGCTACCCAGTAATCGTCAAACCAGATGATGGCAGTGGCTCGCTGGGGGCAAAAATGCTGGCAAACGAGGATGATCTGGCCCAGTTTTTACAACAGCCGCTGCCCCGTGGTTTAGAAATTGAGTGCTTTATCCAAGGCGATCAATATCATGTCGATGGATTATTGGTCGATAACGAGGTCTGTTTCTGCTGGCCATCGCAATATCTTGGCAATGGTTTATCCTTTACCCAAGGCTGGTTTACTGCGAGCCAGATGCTTCGGCCCGAACATCACTTGACCCAGCGCTTAATCGCAGCGGCCAAAGAAGTGTTGGCTTTGCTGCCAACTCCACCCGTCACCAGCTTTCACCTTGAGTTGTTTCATACTCCTGGCGATGAGCTGTTCTTTTGCGAAATTGCCAGCCGCACTGGTGGCGGTATGATCAACGGAACAATTGAGCAGGCATTTGGGATTAATCTAAATCAACTCTTTATCCAAGGCCAAGCTGGCATGCCGATTGATACGAGCCGATTAAGGGCGATCACCCAACCCAAGAAGATTGTCGGTTGGGGGTTGGTTCCACCGCAAGCTGGGGTTTTTCGCGGCTATCGCCAAGCAAAACCACCCCAACCATGGGTCCTCCACTTCGATTGGAGCATTCAGGCAGGTACGCACTCACAACCAGCGCAAATGAGTGTTGATCAAGTCGGCGGGTTTATTGTTGATCTGACTGATGCTCCTAACCCCGAAGAACGCTTGATTGAGGTTTGGCGCTGGGCCGAGCACCAAGCACTGTGGGAGCCAGCAGGAGTAAATGCATGACCGATCAACAATACGTGCAGGATGCTGTTGGTTGGCAACTTACGCCACGCAGTATGAATCTTCAAGGTGTTTGTTTGATCGACCCACAGGTTGGTTGGGCGGTCGGCGATGGTGGGTTAATTGTTTCGACCAACAATGGCGGTACGTCTTGGCAACAGCATGAGGTGACCGAAAAAGATTTACGCGCTGTTACCTTTATTAATCGGCTGCATGGCTGGGCGGTTGGTCGCGATGGGATTATCATCGCGACCAACGATGCTGGTGTTTCATGGCAGCAGCAAGCCAGCGGTTCTGAGCATAATCTCTATGGTGTCGCCTTTGCACCTAACGCAAGCCACGGCTGGGCGGTTGGCGACGATGGGATTATCTTGACAACCCAGAATGGCGGTGAGACATGGCAAACTCAATCAAGTGGCCTGCATCAGCAATTAGCTCGCTGTAGCACTGCCGATGGTGTCCATGGTTGGGCCGTTGGGCATGGTGGGGTTATTCTCGTAACCAACGATGCTGGGCAGACATGGCAGCAGCAAACAAGCCCAACCAGCAACGATTTACGCAGCGTATTTGCAGTTAATCAGCAGGTCGCTTGGATCGTTGGGCGTGCAGGAACAGTGTTGATAACCAACGATGCTGGCCAAACATGGAATCCTGTCCATACTCCAAGCAACAAGGATTTCTATGGGATTGTGGCTGATGCAAGCGAATGCGCAGCTTGGATTAGTGGCGATGATGGCAGTTTCTATCGCACCCACGATGCTGGGCAGACGTGGCAAGCTCAACAGAGCAAAACCAGCAAAGATCTTGTAGCCCTTGCCAGTAGTCGCGATCTCCTGCATGGCTGGGCGGTTGGTGATGACGGAATTATTATTTCAACGAACGATCATGGCAATCACTGGCAAATTCAATTAAATGGTGCTGATCAGCAGCTCATGGCGCTGACCTTTGATCAACATGGTCAAACCGGCTGGGCGGTTGGCCACGCTGGTACGATTATCCATACAACTGATTATGGCCGCAGTTGGCGAACCCAAACCAGTGGCGTAGCCCAGCCACTTTGGGCCGTCTGTAGTAATCCGACAGGGACGATTGGCTGGGCGGTTGGTTCGCACGGCACAATTCTCGCAACCACCGATGCGGGAAAAAGTTGGCAGCAGCAACGTTCGCCATCCTCAGTTAATTACTACGGAATGTGGTTTATCAATCAGCAGGTTGGTTGGATTGTCGGTGCAGCAGGTACGGTATTATCGACGCATAATGCAGGACGGGATTGGCGACAAAAATTATTAGGATTTGGTGTTGCAGACTATTATGCGATATCATTTTCTGCCGATGGACAAGCTGGCTGGATTGTCGGCGCACATGGCACAATTCTCGCGACCAATAATGCTGGCCAAACATGGCACCAACAGCCGAGTGCTTGCGATGCAGCCTTGCTCGCGATCCAGATTGTTAATCAGCAAGAGGTTTGGATTTGCGGCAGTAATGGAACGCTGCTCCAAACAATCGATGCCGGAAACAGCTGGCAGCAGCATGCTTGCGATCCGCAACAGACCTTTACTGATCTTGTCCTGATTGATCAACAAATCTACCTCATTACCCAATCTGGCCAATGTTGGTCAAAATTGACGACAGACCAGCATTGGCAAACCCAAACCCAGCTTAGTCGCCAAGCGCTGCGCTGGATCACTCACAATTCGCACGCCGCAATCACGTGGATTGTGGGTGATGGCGGTACAGTTCTAACCAGTCCTGATCGTGGCACCACGTGGACTGCGCAAGTCAGTGCTACCGGAAAAAACCTGTATGGGATTGATTTCGTGCCCGATGGTCAAATTGGTTGGATCGTTGGTGATGGTGGCTCGCTGTTCAGCAAACAGGCTAGCGCAACCAGCCTGCGTGTCCATAGTAGCCCAATAATTAAAAACCTCTATGCAATTCATAGTCTTGGTGATGGAACAAAGGCATGGGCAGTTGGGCGTGAGGGCAGCATTATCCATACGTCGGATGCTGGACATAGCTGGATTGTTCAACCAAATCCCTGTAGCTCTGATCTTTTAGCTGTCTATTTTGCTGATGCGCAGCGTGGCTGGGCCGTTGGTGATCATGGCACCATTCTCGCAACCACCGATGGCGGAGCTTCGTGGCAACAAGCACCATTCGCTACTGACCAAATTTTATGGGGGCTAGATTTTGCTGATGCACAGCATGGCTGGGCCGTTGGTGATCATGGCACCATTCTCGCAACCACCGATGGCGGAGCTTCGTGGCAAATCCAAGCCAGTGGCTGTGACAAAAACTTCGCAGCCATTCATTGCCAGCCGACATCGACCCACAGCTGGATTGCGGGTGATCGCGGGACGATTTTGCATAGCCGCGATGCAGGCGGTTCATGGCAACTCCAGCCAACTCCAACCCAAAAACACCTAGCGGCTGTGCATTTTTTGCCTGATGGTCAAACAGGCTGGGCCGTCGGTCGTAGCGACACAATTCTTATGACTCGTGATGCTGGCAACACGTGGCACCAGCAAAGCACCACCACAGGCATGAGCCTCTGGGGAGTTCATGGATTATCGTCCAGTCATTATTGGGTAATAGGCGATGAAGGAACGATTTGTGCGACCAACGATGCTGGCTTAAGCTGGCAGCTTCAATCGCGTGGGTTTGGAAAACACTATCCCCAACCAAGCTAGCTTGACGCAGCTTCATGCCACATACTATACTCAAGGGTTGAGGATCGAATAGACCAACAATGGATGTGTTTGTGGAGGAATTATGATCGATTATCAAGCATTTGAAGCCCTTTCGCCAACCACTTTAGCCGACGCACTCAGCCGTAGCCAAGTGATGGATATGGGGATTCATCCGTTATGGCAAGGGATGCCGCGTGTAGCAGGCCCAGCCTTTACTGTTCAATGCACGCCTGGCGATAACCTTATGCTGCATGCCGCGATCTATCGGGCTGAGCCAGGCTCAATCATTGTGGTTGATGGTGCTGATACTAATTTTGCCGTTGCTGGTGGCAATGTTTGTGCGGTTGCCCAACGACGTGGCATCAAAGCCTTCATTATTGATGGCGTAATTCGCGATCTGGCTGAAGCTCGCGCCAACCAATTTCCGGTGTTTGCTCGCGGCGTAATTCCAATTCCTGGTGGCAAAGAGGTTATCAATCCGCTTAATCAACCGCTGGTTTGTGGTGGAGTTCAGGTTGGCCCAGGCGATATTATCGTCGCTGACGAAGAGGGGATTGTGGTTGTACCTCGTGATCGCGCTGAGAGTGTGTTAGCAAAAGCTCAAGCTCGCGCCGCCAAAGATGCAGCCGAAACCCTTGATGCATGGGAACAAGCCCATCGCGCCAAAATCGAGGATATTTTGCGCACCAAGGGTTTCGTTGATTAAGCGGGTATGCCGCCTAGTAGTAGGAAGGAGGGTAGCGCATGAGCCGCCATTTTCTCTTAATCGGCACAGCTCGCGAGGTTCATCCCAAAATCAAGCAACTTGGTCATCGCCTGAGTCTCTTGTGCCCGGTCAAAAATATTAAAACACTCAAGAACCATGGCGATTATGATCGCATCGTTGGCATGGCAGCGAACGCAACCATCGATCAATGGATCGAGCAGGCACGCTTAATCCATTGCCATGCTCCGATTGATGTGCTTGGTGGCTTCAATGAAGTGACCCAGCATATTGCTGCCGATGTTGCCGCAGCATTGAAACTGCCCTATCATAGCTCCGCGACAATTCACTATACGCGCCAGAAAGATGCAATGCGTCAAGTCTTACGCGAGGCGAACCTTGATCCAACCATAGCGCAATCGGTCGAAACAGCCGACGACATTAAGGTATTTGGCGAACGCTATGGCTATCCATTGGTCTTAAAGCCGCGTGATGGTCGAGCAAGCATGGGCGTTTCGATTATTCGTTCTGCTGCTGAGATTGCCACTGCCCAAGCATGGTTTGAAGCCGGTGCAGCAGGCCATGCAATGTTGGTCGAAGAATATTTAAGTGGCGAAGAATATAGTGTTGAAGCCTTTTCGGAATATGGCCAACATCATATAATCTGCGTCACCCAAAAATTCAAAGACCCCCAAACCAGTGTTGAGACTGGCCATTGCTTGCCAGCACCACTGCCTCAAGCAACAGTTGCAGAGATTACAAGCTTTGTCGAACAGGTTTTAACGGCGCTTGATCTACAGAATGGCCCATCGCATACCGAAATTATTCTGACTGCTCGCGGACCACGGATTGTCGAAACTCACGCCCGGCTTGCCGGCGATAGCATTGTTGAATTGATTGAACTAGCCAGCGGAATTGATGTCGATCAACTCTGGATTAAACAGGTCGCTGGCGAAACAGTCTTTGAGCAACTTCCACGCAGCTTTCAACGCTGGGCAGCAATTGCCTATGCCAGCCCGCATGCCATTGGCAGACTGGAACGGGTAGATGGTCAAGAACAAGCAACGCATTGTCCCGGCGTGGTTAAAGCCGACGTACTCCAAGAGCTTGGCAGTTTCTTTCAAGGTGCAAGCGATTCATTTGCTCGAGGCGCATTTGCGATCGCCACTGGCGATACTGCAACTTTAGCAACTATGCAAGCTCGTCAAGCGGCTCAGTGTTTTCGATTTCTGGTTAACTGTGCCGATCCTAGTACACACAGCTGAAACAGGGTTATCCAACGCCCTGATCAATCTTTTAAGCGATGACAGGGCAGCCAGCGCATAATTTGACCGGCGATCGACCACTCAGCAGATCAACCAACGGCATTGCTCTGTCCAACTATCCCATTCCCAAAGTGAGATTGAGCAACGGCAATCTCACTTTGGGCTAGCCTTGTGGGGTTGTAAACCTCAAGCTTCTCAGCTGGTAGGCGTTCATGCAGGCCAATGGTTCCTGTATCAGCGATAATCGCCATCCAGCCTTGTCCGCACCATCGTTCCGCAATCCTATTGGTCTGTGGTCGCCGTCGGCTGATGGGTACATGCAGAAAGCCCTGCGTGCGGGTAAACGCCCGAAACGCATGTGCCATGAAGTGGACACCTGACTAATCAAATCGTTGCTATACCCCTAAAAACTCGCGGGCAGTGGTCTCCGCAGCTGACGGCTCCCGCTCCAAGTACGTCGGTTTCGCCAGCGCAATCGTTCAGCTGATCGGCATCCCCGTGTACTCCGATTCGCCAGCGCCTTGAATGCCCCACCTTTTTCCTACCCTCATCATTCAGCCACTATTGGACTTTTCTCGGAGTCTCTCGAACCCATTTGGCGAACGTCGTCGGACCATTGCTGCTGATTGCTTGGAGATAGTCCTCCGATCCCATGGGCGGACACGCCAGCACGGCTGCGCAGAAGGCGGGCGGCGGCTGATAGCCATGGACGGCAATGAAGTGCACGATGAGTGACGGTGCCACATAGAGCAGGCCATGACCGGGGACAAAGAGATTTTCGCTGCCCATCGGAACGGTCATCCCATCAGCATGCAATGCATCAGGCTGCCCATCTGGCAGACAGCGATCACATGCGTGCCAACCGAGAAACGCAAGCGGTTCCCACGGGTTTTCACAGAGCGAGACGAGTTTGGTCTGTACTGCACTGGCAATGCTGCCTTTCGGATAGGGGTGGCCGCGCTCCAGCCAGCCGACCGCGAGGAGTTTATCGCCATGCGGCTGGTCAAGGTCGAAATAGGTACAAGGGGTGAGATCGTCATACCACGTCATCATCCATCTCCGTTTCTAAATTGAATCCTCCAGCGGCCTTTTTGCCTTGTTTGTGTACGGGCCGTGTTTAGGCATACCGTCGCAGTTGCTGCTCAACGCGACAGCGTATCGCGTGCGGAGCGATGGCGTGAGCACTACGATAACGCTCATAATGGTACTGCGCATGGTACAATCAAACAATTCCGCAGGCATTTGACTGACGGTGTATGTGTTCATGTCGCAGGTAAGGGAGATCGATGGGCAAAAAACAACCACGACCACGTGGTCGTATGATCAACGATTGATTATTCAGCGAATCGATTGTAGTCTGATTAATTCCACTATCAAGCAAGATGCAGATCTGCTCCTGCAAGTGCGAACTCAGGTGCTCAATGGTGATTGGGAGGCGACCGTTCGTGGGTGGTATGCGGGTTTCCGAACCCCGTGAAAGTCGCGGATGGTTCATCCCAGCGGAGGGATGAACCATCCGCTGCCAGTGGTGGGCTAATTATACTGCCACACCTGATGGCTATCTTGGCTATTGACAAAGCCATCAATCATCAAGAAGAAGCGGCTATCGTTTTTGACGACATCGAAGCCATCAGCCTGATTGGGTAGTTCTTTGATCGGGCTGGCGAGGCTCAGAGTGCTCCCGTTGAAGGTATAGGTGAAAAAGCGCATGGTTTGCCAATCATCGTCGTCGGTTTCGCTGCCGGTTTGGCCAATGACCACAACCTCATTCCCTTGATCAACAAGCTGGATTCTACCCGAAAATCGGATGGGCAGCGTTGCTTCGTCTTTGTAATCCAAGATATTGGGCAACGGTGCACCGCTCTCAGACGCAGCGACCGTCCAGCGTGCAACTTCAGCCGTTGCCAAGGGAGAGTCGGTATTGGTTGCTGCCGTGTAGATTCGATTCCCCGATAGGGTAATATCCATAAAATCAACCACCCCACGGGCACTTTGGGCCAATTTCAGCAGATTGCCATGAACATCAACCTGCCACAGCGTGACGATCATATGGCCGTTCGCATCTTGGGCAGCCATGGCGAAGTTGCGCGAACTCTTAATATAATCGGCACTCATCGCGAGTCGGCCCGTTTGGCCAGCCGAGATCTTGGTTGATTGATGGGTAAAGTTCTGACCATCAGTGCTAAGTGTCCATACATCAAAACGGGCACGCCCATCGCTCAGGTATGCCGCCGATACGATTGAGGGATTGGGCGTTGGGCCAACCCGAATCACATGCACCCCATTGGTGCTGACTGGAATCGTCGCAACGCCCGCCGTATCCCCAAGCCGCTCCAGCCGATTGGCACCCGTGGCATTGGTTTTGAAGGCAATCAATTTGATGTGACCGCTGGTTATCGCGGCAACGACGACGATATTATCGCGATATTCGGTCACATCAACATCGTGAATGGGGCCTTCGGTCAACACGAAGTTGGTGCTAATAATCCCGTTGGCATCGGTATAGATTCCATTGATCCGCAGGGCGTTATTGTTACTGGTTTGTTTGGTGGCCGCCACATAGACGCGCCCACCATTGAAGGTTCCTCCATTCGCGGTTGAGACGTTATCCACCGCAGTCACATTTTGGCTATCTAACAGGTCAAAATCAGCGGTCGCCGCAGCGGGTAGGATAGTGATGCTCAGTAAGGTGAGCAGGCTGAGCATTCTAAGACTGAACCGTCTGGTACTCATGGATACCTCCAAAATTACTTAAGAACATAGGTTAGCTATTGTGGTAATACGTGGGTAACGGATATCGATCAATCCTCGTGACGGTGCAATTCCATTGCACTGCCAAAACCATGCCTTGCTCGTAATGCTCAAGGCAGTACATCCATGACGACACTACTATTCATGGAGGGCTTGGACGCTACGGTGTGAGTTCCAGGCTCGCTGCAATCAGCAAGCCCTCCTCCTTACTTGGAACGCCAGACAGATAAAAGGTAAAACCATCAGCATTCCAGATTAGGTTATTGCTCTCCATGACCCCCGCCTCTTGGTCTAAGAAGGTGAACCCTTCAATCCAGACTCCAGCGTGTCCATTGATAGTCACGGACTCCGTTTGGGCCTGCCCCACTGGCATCTGCGTGAACAGTTTCCCTTCGCGTGCTTGGACGAGTATCAGCGTCCTGAGTTGGCCCTTCAGCTGATACATGGTCGCCGTTGCATAGTCCGCATCTACCACATGCTGAATGTCACGATCTACCACACGACTACCAGGCGGCAAGCCATTCAATTGATACACGGAATATCCCGCCTGCGATTGGATGGTTGCGAGATCGGTCATCTCCGTATCGAACGTGAAGCTGACTTGGGGGATGGAAGTCGGCTGCGGTGTTGGTGTCTGCCCTCCAACAATCATATCGGCATAGGTTGGGTCATTTGTAATCTGAACCAGCCCAAGTTGGTAGAGGATGTCGGTCGCCAATACGTGCAATGGGGTCACCATCAAAGTGCCCAGCAGGGCAACCCCACCAATCAGCGCACGGATGCGACCACTCCAGCTTCGTCTCCGCATGCCGTGCGCGAGATGGACGATACCTGCTTCCCGAGTGGTGGGAGGCAGTATCCGCTCGACGCGATCAACCGCCAGCAACTGATCACGAAGGCGGGTCGTAAAGTCGGGATCAGGAGTTTCCTGATACTGGTACAAAAAGTCATCATGGTTAGTCGCCATAAGGGTATACTCCTAAGACGCGGCGCAACCGCACGACGAGTCGATGCAAATGAGTGCCAACCGTCGATTCGGTCAGGTCGAGCACGGTGGCAATATCACGGTTCGTTAATCCAGCTCCATACTTGAGCGCAATCAGCTTATGCTCCTCCACGCTGAGCTGACGTAAATGCGGGAGCAATGCGGCAATGACCGCCCGCCGTTCCACCAGCGTTTCAACGTTGGTGGTATCGGGTAGCGTGGTGGCCTCTGTAAGGGGGGTAGCCGGACGCTTTTGCCGCAGGTGGTGACCAACGACGCGATGGGCAATCGTAAAAATCCATGTTGAGATGGCGCCTTTCGTCGTCACATAGCGCGTTCGACAGCGCCAAATCTCCAAAAAGATGGTTGAGGTCAGATCTTCGGCATGCGTGCGGTCGCCGACGGCGTACAGACACAGGTTATACACGCGTGGCTGAAAGGCCGCATAGACGGCCTGCCAATCAACCGTGTCTGGTGGGCTGGTGGTGGCTGGAAGTGCCAAAGCGTGTGTCTTCATACTTGTATTATTGCCAGAACCGTCACATGTATCTCATACGACGGCGAAACCGCACGACAATCAATAAAAGTATGTCCTTCAACACGTTTGCCCAGTGATTGGAGTTTGGTGGCGACGGCAGGCTTACGGAAAATGACCGTGAGGCGCAACGGAAGGTATCAAACGCCAGCGAGATCGGGATCACTACCCCACGCTCTTGATTGACCGCATGATTGGCCGCAATGGAATAAGATCAACCCATTTTCACCCTCTCTGCCCTCTAAAAAGCATCACGCATTCGGCACGGAGTAAAAAGCCGATTCGTGATGCTTTGCTGATGGTTTTTAGGGAGGCCCAAACCGCGCAATATATAGCGGGACGACATATATCATTGCAGCGTCAACAAAAAAACGCGCAGATCATGGGGTGATCTGCGCATTCGTCGTCATGTGGCAAAAACGTCGAGAGCCATAGTATAGCAACCCTCTACTAGTGCAGCCAGATAGGTATGTAATTCACCCTATGGCCTCACCAACAAGAGGGAGAGCCGGTTTTCGTGGTGCTGGTGGGATACGGCGCATGCAACCGAGAGTACAGACAATTTACATGACACTCCAGATGCAGCCTCGTTGCGATGAAGTGGAGTGTTTTTGGACATCTCGTCACAACAGTGATTTCACCGCTGAAACGATGCGAACAAGACCCGATCTGGCTCCAACACAACCTGAGGCCGAAAGTCAACGGAGGTTATATCCACCAAACCTGGTATCCCCGTCTGCAAGATTGTCTGCATCACCGTCGTCAGCTGCTGGAGCGCGAGGTGCATCCCAATACATTGGTGTGCGCCAATACCAAAGGGGAGATAGCTTAAACGTGGTCGTGTGGCCGCCGCCGCTGGGGCAAACCGCGTCGGATCGAATTGGGTTGGATTGGGATACCAGCGAGGATTCCGTTGGATAACAAATGGACTGAAGCCCAAGCTTAATCCAGTTTGGTTGGTCGATCACGGCAACCGATATTGATCAAAATGGTCTTTACGATATCGTTATTGGAGCGCCTGGTGAGGCTCCAGGCGGAGATCCAAAATCGGGGTATGCTTTTGGCTATCAGGGAAGTTCTCACGGGCCAATTCCATGGTTTGGGATTGATCAGCATGGCCTTGATATAAACGAGTAAAGGCACTGCTCGAAGCCCCTGAGGGAGCTAGTGATGGAGTCACACCTCGTTATTAAAGAAGTGGTGACCCCATCACTAGCATATCGCTATGCTTCATCACGGCTCCTCCATCAGCGCCAACGCCGGAATGCGTAACATCGTCACAAACCCCGCTTGAGTCGCATTGATACTAGGAGTATTCCATGACACGATCACTACTGCTCCTGCTTTGTGCAAGTACGATATTGGTTGGATGTGGCGCATCTCATCCAACAGAAACACCGATTCCCATAACACTGGTTAGCGATTTTAGTAGCTGGGAGGGAGAATTTACTGGGCAGTATCGGGAGCCAACGCCGATGTGTCTTTTAGAGCTATCAGAGCAACGCGATAACCACCTAACGGCAATGGTCAACCCAACGGTTCGCAACCACATTCAACAATCGCAACAACCCCAAACCGTTATGATTGCATGCTTTCTCGGTCTTCGACAAGCTGGTGGTGCATCACTGTCAATTCAATCGATCACCATTAGCGAAGCGATGATCCACATCTATGCGACTGTTTCACTCCCACAGCCCCATGAGTTTGCAGAAAGTGGGACACACTCTCCCGTTTCAGTGGTTCGAATTGATCAAGGCGCTATTCCACGGAATATTCCCTTAACATTACGGCTTATCAACGCAACAACAACCCAAGAACTCGCGAATAACAGCGTCATTCGCCCCTAACAGGGTTAAGGATACGTGGTTTCTGTGCTGTGAGGTAATCACGTATCTTTTTCTTGCATCGACCAAATCCTTGCAGCGGTGCTGCTCTATCCCTATCCACTGGAGTATCCGCCTCTACAGTCTTCGTGCATCAGCGGATACTCCAGTGGATGCCAGCAATACAAGGTAGGCTTGCTGGTCTCGCACCCCGCAGCCGTTTTGGCCTATCACAAAGCACAAGAGAAGTATCCACTGATAAACGACATTATTGCTCTAAACGGCGGCGTACAGCCGCCGCATGGGCGGTCAGTCCTTCGGCCTCAGCCAAACGCTGAGCGACTGGCCCTAATCGTTGCAAGGCTTTTTCGTTCAAGCCAACCAACGAAATAACTTTTCGGAAGTGGTCAACATTGACTGGCGAGGCATAGCGAGCCGTACCACCAGTGGGCATAATGTGCGATGGCCCAGCCACATAATCACCCAACACTTCAAACGAACGTTCACCAAGGAAAATGCCCCCAGCATTGCGTACTTTACCCACATATTGCCAAGGATCGTTGACTAATAAACAGAGGTGCTCAGGGCCATAGGCATTACTTAAATCGAATGCAACCTCTAATGAAGGGACAAGCACAATCCCTGAGCGATTGGTGAGCGCTTGGGCCGCGATTTCAGCTCGTTCAAGCTCTTCGAGTTGACGAGCAACCGCGACCTGGACTTTTTCGGCCAATTCCAACGAAGGCGTAAGCAAAATCGCCGAAGCCAGCAAATCATGTTCGGCTTGGGCGAGTAAATCGGCAGCCACTAGCTCAGGGTTAGCATCAGCATCGGCAATCACCATGGTTTCGGTAGGGCCGGGCAAGGCTTCAATATCAACCGTGCCATACACCGCCTTTTTGGCCAACACCACAAACAGATTGCCTGGACCGATAATTTTATCGACATGTGGCACACTATTCGTGCCATAGGCCATCGCAGCAATGGCCTGTGCCCCGCCCAAACGAAAAATTCGGTGGACTCCAGCAATATCGGCAGCTACCAAGACCAACGGCGAGATCTCGCCAGTATCACGTTGCGGCGGCGAGCACACAATAATCTCGCGTACTCCAGCTACCTTAGCTGGAATTACCCCCATCAATAATGACGATGGAAGGGGAGCTGTGCCACCTGGCGCATACGCCCCAATCCGCTCAAGTGGTAGAACAATCTGACCCAGTGCTCCTTCATCCGACCAATCAACCCAACTTTGGCGGGTTTGCTTACGATGAAAACGCTCGATCTCGGCAGCAGAGATCCGTAACGCTTCAACCAATAATGGATCAAGTTGGCTATAGGCGGCTTCAATCGCCGAGCGATCGACCTCAAATTGGCTTAATTCAACGCCTTCGATCGTGCGGCTCCAGTGCTCTAAGGCCGCATCGCCATCGCGCCGCACACTGGCTAAGATCTGATCAACCGCAGCGGCAGGCGTTGTGCCAACCCCAAACATGTGGTCGAGGCTTTGTTGTAAACGCTCTGGAACTTCGACCGTATCGAAGGCGACTCGTGCTAATGGGCCTTGTTGAGCCTGCGCAAGATCGGTATAAAGCTGAATTGGCATGTATGCTCCATCTATCCAATGAACTAGCAGCATGCTACCAAATTCGGCGTTGAGCGCAAATGAAGGCGAAGCATGGCAGCACAATGGTGATCCAGATGCTTTAATCCGAATAGTAGCTAATAATTGGGCAATAAGCAATATAATTATGTCAATTTACATATTGTTGCAGGTGGCCGATTTGCTGCCAGCCCTACCATCCTTGACGCAGCTTCAGGCTGCATACTATACTCAAGCTGACGCGCTCAGCCGTAGCCAAGTGATGGATCTGGTATGGCAGGAGATGCCGCGCGTCGCAGGCCCAGCTTTTACCGTTCAATGGATGCCTAGTGATAATTGTATGCTACATGCAGCAATCTATCGGGCTGAGCCAGGCTCAATTAAGGAGCATCATCAATGGAGCATAAACGCACTGCAGGAGTAGAGGTATTAGTTCGAGATATCCTTGTTACTTTCCCACAACCCTATGGTGAGGACATCATTGAGGAAGTCTGCATCGCAATTGAGGCATCTCCTGCATGGAAACAGCGTTACGATGAACTTGGGGCGCTTCTGCATCCAACAGTCGTCAACAACTGGATTGGCCAATATGTAAAATGGCAGACAGGCTACGAAACTCTTCGTGAAGTTACTGCCCACCGTTCAGGATTGATCAAAAACTATTCAAAACTGATTCCAGCCATAGCCAAACCGAACAACTAAAAGTAAAATTGCCTTTGATCACGATGGATCAAAGGCAATTTTACTTTTACCAACCTTGTGGAGTTCTAGACAATAGGATTCTCAACTGGCAGGCGTTCGTGCAGGCCAATCTGGTTCCCCTCCGTATCAGCAATAATCGCCATCCAGCCTTGCGGACCAATAGATGTACGCGGCATCACCACTATGCCACCGTGATCCGCCACCAATGCTAGTGCGGCATCAAGCCGACCTGTCGCATCCAAATAAAGTAACACCCCATCACGCGACGGCGTAGCCGTTGCCGAATGCACGATTGACCCAATCCCTTGGCCTTCAGCGGTCATCAAGATTGCATTGGGAATACCCATAAACACTTCTTCGCGCAAGGTTGTATCCAGCACGATATTGTAAAAAGCGACCGCACGAGCGAAGTTGGTGGCGGGAATTTCAAACCAATTCAGCTGAACCATTGATCAGGACTCCTCTAATAGGCGAGACGACATCAGCTTAACACCCCGCTGTGACACCCCTATGGCAGGAGCGTTTTAGGCAAATCGTACATTCGTTGAATTGCCCAACCCTGATCACGGATGAGCGTTTGCAGGGCAATCGGTTCGAGCACCCGCGCAAACCGTCCCCAACTCAAAATCCACTGCACCACATCCGTGATCGCACGAACATGCAGGATTGCCAAGAGTCCGTCTGGTTGCTGGATTGTGCTGACTACAAAAAAGGGCAGATCTTCAAGTACCCATGTTTTTATCTGTTCTGCAAACAATACTTGGACACAAATTGGCTGATCAAGCTGGGTGGCATCCTGAGGGATGGGTGATGTACCCGTTGGTTCAAATGTGTGATCCAGCATCGTCAGGTCACCAATCCGTTCGACTCGAAAATTGCGCATCGACTGACGAAGGTGACAAAAGCCGTGGAGATACCAGACGGTACGGACACAGGTTAGCTGATAGGGATCGACCATACGAGTCGTGTGACGCGCAGCCGCAAAGGGGGTGGTGCGCCCATGATAGCCCATTCGAAGCGAGCGCTGGGCCACAATCGCTTCCCGCAGCACTGTCAAGTGGCCTTGCTGGATCGCCGTATCACGGGCTGCGATAATCGCCATCCCTTGCTGCATCGTGGTCACATGCAGGCGCAGCGGTGGCGGAAGCACGGTTATAATTTTTGTGGTTGCCGTTCGGGCCGCAGTGGCATAGGCCGGATCATACAAGTGACCAAGCGCCCGTAGTCCTTGCACAATCAGCAAGGCTTCGGCGGGAGTCAACTGGAGTGGTGGTAAAAAGTAGCCTTCAACGAGGGAATAGCCTTGGCCTGGCACACTAATAATCGGCACACCTGCCTCGCACAGTGCGAGGATATCACGATACACGGTGCGCACGCTGATTTCAAACGTCGCGGCAAGATCAGCGGCCCGTCGCCGTTGATGCGCCTGTAACTCAAGCACGATAGCCAGCAATCGATCAACACGATTCATAATATCTCTCTCGGGCAAACATCGACAGAATCGACCATCGCTATCGAAGTTTGCGAATGCTATACTGCAACGACCAGACTAGATACCAATTGAAAGGAGTCATATGACCCAGGAAAAACCACCCAAAGGCCCAGCCTCGTATTTCCCATCGATCGAAAAAACCTATGGCTATCCGATTGATCATTGGATGACCATTCTTGATAGCATGGTGGGCAAGACCCATATGCAAATGGTTGCTGCGCTAAAGACCGAGCATAATCTTGGTCATGGTCATGCGAATGCGCTGGTTGCCTACTATCGCTCGCAGCAGGAACCAAGCACGTAATTCCAATGGAGCCATATCTGCTCAAGGATGTGGCTCAGTCGAACTCCTGATCGCCCTTGATAACAATGGATCACTTGCATCTACAACCCCGATCATCATGATCATACGACTAAGATCGCCTTTATTTGGTAAAATGAACGGTTTGAAGCTAGAATTCGCTTCGCGGCCTTTCCTTTCCACAAATACTGTCCGTAAATCGGCAGTCACGGGATGAGACTCGTTTTGATAAAGGCCATACTGGAGTATATCCCATGGTAGCTGATTTGTTGTCTTGCATTGCTGCTACGACGACGCTTCCCGAGCTGCTTCGAACCGCAGCAGAAACCACGCCTGACCAAGTAATTATCCATATTGCTGCCGCTGGTAACGAACGAAGTATCAGTTACCACGAACTCTATAGATCGTCCCAAGCTGTTGGCCAAACGTTGCGACGCAGTGGACTCAGCACAGGCCAAGTAGTCTTGATCGCGCTTGAATCGAGTGTCGATTTCTTGGTTGGTTTTTGGGGTGCGCTGTTTGCAGGTCTTGTCCCCGCACCGCTGGCCGCCGAACCAAAGCGGATTCTGGCAATTTGGCAAAGCCTAGAGCAGCCAGCTTTACTTGTCAATCACGCAGTTGGCGAGTCAATCATCGCGCTAGCGGAACAACTAGCACCACCAGCACAATTAGCGCAGGAACGACCCACCGCGCTTGATGGGCCATGGACTACGGCAGTCCAGCTTTTCAGCCCAATAACTAAACGTCATCGTTCAGGGCACATCAGCGCTGAAGGTAGCGTTCAGCCCCATGATCTCGCCTATCTCCAGTTTTCTTCGGGCAGCACCGGCCAGCCTCGGGGAGTTGAGTTGTCTCATGCTGGGTTGCTGGCAAATCTGTACCAAATGGGGAGTGCCTGTGCCATCAACTCCCAAGATAGCGTTGTCAGTTGGATGCCTTATTATCATGATATGGGCTTAATTGCTGCGCACTTGCTACCGCTGGCAGCTGGAATCAAACAGGTCAAAATTGATGAGTTTTATTTTGCCCGTCGTCCAGCTATTTGGCTAGAAATCACCCATCAACATCAAGCAAGCTTGTTAACTGCTGCTCCTTTCGCCCTCGATTTGGTCAATCGTCGGGTAAAACCAGCACAGCTTGTAGGTCTCGATCTGCGTTGTGTGCGGTTGTTGATCGTTGGAGCCGAACCAATTGTTGCGGCGAGCTGTCGGGCGTTTCTTGCTCAACTTGCACCAACTGGCTTATCGCCACAGGTTTTGCTACCGGTGTATGGTTTAGCTGAGGCTTGTGTCGGCGTTAGCCTATCCCCATTGGGCACAGGTATGACCACCCATCATATTAATCGTCACATATTGCTTCATGAAGCACGGGCTAGCTCACCTGACGAGAACCAACATCACAGCACTGACCCAATCGACCAAACCGATTGGTTAGAACTGGTTGATGTTGGCCTGCCAATTCCCGATTGTCGTGTGCGGATCGTCGATGATCAGGATAAGCTGCTCGGCGATGATTTGATCGGTCATATTCAGGTATCAGGGTCGCAATTGATGCGCGGTTATTATCGTAGCAACGACCCGAGCGCTGCATTTTGCGATGGTTGGCTGCGCACTGGCGATCTTGGTTTTTTACGCAATGGACGTTTGGTAATTACTGGACGGGCCAAGGAGATCGTGATTGTTAATGGGCAAAAGCATCATGCACCTGATCTTGAAGATCTCATCAGCACCGTTGATGGGCTACATGCCAAACGGATCGCAGTGTGTGGCGCTGAGCGAGATGGTCAGCGCGTCGTTGTATTTCTGGCGATTAACGCATGGCAAACGGTACTGCCCGCAATCAACACAGCAATCCGCAGGCTGCGACGCACAACTGGCACGACAATAATCGATATTGTGCCGTTGCGAGCCAGCCAGTTTCCACGTACAAGCAGCGGCAAACTCAAGCGTAATGTGCTGCGCGAACGCTATGAGTTGGGTGAATTCGATGCGGTGATCGCTGATGTGCAACAAGCCTTAGCAGCCCTTAATTCTCCCCCACGCATGGCATTAAACCACTTGGAACAAGCGATTATTATGCTTTGCGCTCAAACGTTAGAGCTTGATCCAAGTCAGATAGGCTTGCACGATTCGGTCTTTGAACTCGGGGCAACCTCGCTACAATTAATGGATCTTTTAGCAGAAATTGGTGATCGCTTCAACCGAGAGCCAGATGCCGCCGTGCTACGCAACCATCCCACACCCGCAGGCCTAATCGCTTGGATTCAACAACCAGAAATTATGTCAACTAATAGTATGCCAGATGCGCGTAGCGATCGATTCGCTACCCCCGAGCCAATCGCAATTATTGGTATGGCCTGCCGATTGCCCGATGCTAATACACCAGAACAGTTTTGGTTGAATTTGGCCGCAGGGGTCGATAGTATTAAACAATTGCCAAGCCCACGCCATGACACAACGGCTAGCCCCGCGCCCAATGGCCAAGCGTGGGGCAGCCAGTTAGCGACAGTCAGCTATTTTGATCACGACTTTTTTAACATTAACGCGGATGAAGCCGCAGCCATGGACCCTCAACAACGCATGTTGCTAGAGTTAGCCTATCATGCCCTCGAACGAGCGGGGTATGCAGCCGAGCGACGGAATGGTCGGCGAGTTGGTGTATTTGTGGGGGTTGGTGAGGCCTCGTATCAAGAGCTATTGTTGCCTCTATTGGCGCATAGCGAACAGCTTCATTCATCAATAGCAACTGGCAACATGCGCAATCTGATTGCTGGTCGAATTGCCCATTGTCTTGATTTAAATGGCCCAGCAATTGCGATTGATACTGCCTGCTCATCAAGCTTGGTTGCGCTGCATATGGCTCGCACAAGTTTACTCGTTGGCGATTGCGATCTCGCGTTGGTAGGTGGCATTAACCTTAATTTAACCGAAACCCCCTATCAACTGTTGGAACGTGCAGGAGCGCTCTCACCAAGCGGGCGCTGCCAAGCATTTGATGCCGCAGCCGATGGAATTGTCCTCGGCGAGGGGGCTGGAGTATTGGTGCTAGAGCGCTTAGGTCATGCCCAGCACAATGGCGATAGCATCTTAGCGCTGATTCGTGGCTCAGCAATCAATAATGATGGGCACTCGTTGAGTCCAATGGCTCCCAACCCATTGCGCCAAACGGAAGTGCTACGCCAAGCCTACCGCGAAGCCAACCTTGATCCAGCAAGTATCTCCTATATCGAGGCCCATGGCACTGGTACTGCCATTGGCGATCCGATAGAAGCTCGTTCATTGGCCCAAGCTTTTCCAGCAACAAGCAATCAACCACGTCGGATCGGTTCGGTCAAAACCAACCTCGGCCATTTACTCAATGCTGCGGGCATTGCCTCCCTGATCAAAGTGATCTTAATGTTTCAGCAGCGCCAAATTCCCCCATCGCTGCATTACACAACCCCCAATCAACGCTTTGATCTTGCAGCAGCTGGAATGACGATCAACACAACGCTTGAACCGTGGCACGGGCCACAGCCACTCCGTGCTGGGGTTAATAGCTTTGGGTTTGGGGGCACAAATGCCCATGTTATTCTGGAAGCGCCAGCTCCAGCACCAAATCCTGCGCACATACCAAACGATTTTCAAATGCTACCAATTTCGGCTCGTACCGAGCAGGCTTTAGCCGAACTTGCAGCTACTTTAGCCCAACGCATGCAAACCGATAAGGCGTTGAAGCTAGCCGATGTATGCTTTAGCTTGGCTGAGCGTGAAGTTTTTAGCCACCGCGCAGTCCTAGCCAGCGATGGGGCTGAGCGAGCGCATAGCGAACTTGTCGATGGGTTGGCCTGTTTAGCCGCCGGAGCGGCAAATCCAGTGCTGATCACTGCGCCGCCAACCGCGCAACGCCGTAAAATTGCCCTGCTATTTGCGGGACAAGGAGCACAATATCCCCAGCAAGGGGCACTGCTTTATCAACAAGAAGCAGTCTTCAGGGCCACCCTGGATGCTGCCTCGGCGCAACTTGGCCCAATTAATGGGCGGCCATTGCTCGAATGGTGTTTGGATGCGGATGTTGATAGTCGTGCCTTGGCCGATACCGCTGTGACCCAGCCGCTGCTTGTGGCCTTTGAGGTGGCCCTAGCTCGCCTTGTTATCAGTTGGGGGCTTAGTCCTGATGCGCTGGTTGGCCATAGTGTTGGTGAGCTAGCAGCAGCATGTATCGCTGGTGTCCTAAGTTTTGAGGCAGTTTTAGAGTTGGCGCGGGCACGGGGACAGCTGATGGCAACATTGGCAGAGCCGGGCATGATGGCGGCAGTCTTTGCCCCAGAGCTGATTGTTGCCACAGTGGTGGCCCACTATGCCGCTGACGTAACAATCGCTGCCTACAATACACCCAATCAGGTGGTTATTTCAGGTCAGCGGGTTGCAGTTATGCAGGCACTCGCAGATTTGGAGCGTGATGGATTTAATGCGGTGATTGTTAACGATCATATGGCTTATCATTCACCCTTGATCCAAGCAGCAGTGCCTGCGATTGCCGAGGTCGCCGCCAAGTTTCAGCCAGCAACCCCTACGCTTCCACTGTTGAGTACGGTCAGCGTTGAATGGATGCATGGTACTGCTAAGCTCGATGCCGAGTACTGGGCAACCCAAGTTGTCGAGCCAGTGCGGTTTGCTGCGGCGCTCGAGCGGTTATTCAATGAAGGGTTCGATACCTTGATTGAGATTGGCCCAGGCAGCACGCTAACAGCCTTTGCTCGCCAAATGGCGGTAGGGCGAGCTGCCAGCTCAAGCGTCGAGGCACTGCTCAAGCGCGGCACAAACGACTACACCACTATTCGCACGGCAATTGGGCGCTTGTGGGTTCATGGCGTTGATTTCAAGCTATCAGCATTGGTGGGCAAACAGGGACAACGTGTGCCCCTGCCAAATTACCCGTTCGCCCGTATTCGCCATTGGTTGCCAACCCCCCCCGAGCTTAAGCCACGTCTTCAGACACTTGAACTTAAACCAACACCTGAGCACCCAGCGTTGCTCCATGGTCAGGCGATTGCCGCAGTTAGTTTGCAAACTACTCCACGTGGGTATCGCTTGAATTTGAAGACTGCCGATGGGCAAACCCTCCTCGAATTAACCAATCTTCGCGAGGTAGCCGCCCCCCAGCCTCCGCCCGATCACGCGCCAGCGCTCCTTCAACAAGTTGTTTGGACTCAGACTGCATTAGCTGCCCCAAGCGACCAAGCGCTCGAACAATGGGTTGTGATTGCAGATAATAACAATCCGTTGGCCGACCAGCTGCTTAGATTGCTGAATACAGCCAATCGAGCCTGTGTTGTAACAACCAGTGCAATGCTCAACAGCGTGCTTCCAACCATCTCCAATCGTTATGGATTGATCATCCTAGGTGCGCTGAGTTCCGATGAAGTGATTGCTCAAACCAACGCGTTTGAGCAAACTTGTTACGTTGGGGCGCTCCAACTCTTGGATTCAATCAAGTCAATCTTGGCCTTACCCACATCCAAGCAACCCAACGGCTTATGGGTTGTTACAGCGGGAGCATACGCGATTAACAACCATACACAAGTTGTTGCGCCACAAGCATTGCTTGCCGGGCTAGCAGCAGCCTTGCCCGATCAGCGGATTAAATTTCCCTGTGTAGCACTTGATCTCGAATTGACCGACGACATCCCAGCCCAAGGCCAACTACTCTTGGGGGAGCTACAAACCCAACCAAGCAATGGGGTCGTTGCATGGCGGGCGGGCAAACGGCTAACCCGCACCTTAGCACCCTTAGCGGGCGGCCCAAGCAAGCGACCACCAAGTGAAAAGCCTGGTCGGGTGATTATCATCGCAGGTGGAACAGGCGGGGTTGGCGCTCAGCTTGCCCGCCATCTAGCAACCCACAACCAACCAACCCTCATCTTGCTTGGCCGTTCTGCCCTTGATGCACAGCGCAGCAGCTTACTTGAACAACTCAACGACTTGGGCGCAGTGGCTCGCTACTGCCAAGTTGATATTTGCGATCCCCAACAGGTAGACCAGCTTATTGCCGAGCTGGCAGCCTCCAGCAATGGGATTTTTGGGATCATTCAAGCAGCAGGAATTGTCGATGTAGGTTCATTACAAGCCAAAAGCGCCCAGCAGTTGCTGGCCGTGCTCGCACCAAAAGTTAGCGGTACATGGCTGCTCGCGCGAGCGCTTGAGCGCTACCAGCAACGACCAGCATTTTTTATCAATTGCTCATCAATTGCCGCTGTGGTCGCTGGCCTCGGCGGGGGAATTGCCGATTACGTAGCAGCTAATGCGTTTCTTGATGCGTTTGCAGCAAGCGAGCGCCAAGCTGGACGGCCCATGACCACCCTAAATTGGGCCGCCTGGGATGGAATTGGCTTGGCTGCTAATCCAATGTTGGTTGAGCAACTCCGCCAGCGCGGCTTACCACCACTGCATCCAAGCCAAGCATTACAGGCATTTGACCAAGTGCTTTACACCGAGCAACGCCAAGTTGTTATTTTGGCCCCTGTTGAATCGACAGCTGAGCCGCAGTATCAAGCAACTAAAGCAGCAATTACTCCGCCAGTTGCAATCAGTAATCCTGCAATGAATGTTACCCAGCAGATTCAAGCCTTGGTGGGTAACGCATTGAAATTGCCACCTGAACAGATTTCTGAGGATGCTTCGTTTCTGGCGCTCGGCCTTGACTCGTTGCAAGCGGTCGATTTGGTTAAACAACTTGAACAAACCCTTGGCACAACCTTGCCATTAACCCTGTTTTTTGAGTTCCAGACTATTCGTGAATTAGTGGCGTATCTGAGTAAGCAGCGCCAAGTTGGAATAGCAGAAACAGTAGCTACTGATATTGTGATGCAGACTATTCCGTCGATCAATCTAAATCAAGCATTCCCAATCGCGCCAGCCCAAGTTAGCTTTTACGTGGGGCATCAGCTCTATCCGGCCAGCCCAGCCTTTACCCTGATTCGCCAACAGATTGCGGGCTTCCTCGATCAAGTGGCCTTACAGCAGGCACTATGCTATCTCGTTGAGCGCCATCCAATGCTGCGGGCGCAATTTGAGCCAGTTGATCACGAGCAACCTGAGCCACGCCAGCGGATCATCGCAGCAGATCTGCTACCACCTAGTTTGTGGTTTGAACAACGGGAAGCTCCAGCGGATCATGCAGTCTTTGAGCAGCAGTTAGCCCATTATCAATTTGATTTGTTCAAGGCTCCGTTATTTCGAGTTGTGCTTTGGCCCGATAGCGCTGATCGTTGGGTATTGCTTTTGTTGCTTCATCATAGTATTGCCGATGGTTGGAGCACCAGCATCCTCATCGACGAGCTATGGCAGGTCTATACCCAGCTGGTACAAAAACAGCCAATTGCTCTCCCAGCCCTAGCCTGTACCTTTGAACATTACACCGAGCACGCGCTTAAGGCCGCAACCAGCCAGCAAGCCAGCATTGATCGCGCTTGGTGGAATAGCTATTTGGGTCAAAATAACGCTGCCATTACCTGGACACTGCCAACCGATGCTCCCCTCAGCGAAGCAATCACCCAGCCAATTGGTAGCTTCCACCAGCAGCTAGATTTAGCTACAAGCAGGGAACTACGCCAGCATGCCGCAGCATTAGGAGTTTCACTCTTTCATCTGCTGTTGGCGATCTATGTTCGTCAGCTAGCAGATTGGAGCCATACTAATGCCCTTGCGATCAATGTGGCTGAACATGGGCGGAGCATGCGTTTGGTTGGCATTGAGCAAATAGTTGGCTGCTGCGCTGATCATCTGCCGTTGCTTTTAACCCTTGACGAAGCTGCTGATATCAACAGCTTAGCTGGATTAATTCGTGATCAGTGGACAAGTATCCAACAACATTCCAACATCTCGGCTCTTGATTTGGCTCGCTTGTCGGGAGTACGCCACCAAACCGGGCCACGTGCGCCAGGTGCGGCTTCGTTCAGTCTTGCTCGCTTTCCCGGCAAGCTGCCCGAGGATTGTCCAATCAGCATTCAAGCGCTAACCGCAAGTACAGCCACAGCAGCAACGCAACTTTCCTTACTCATTGCCGAAGTCCGTGGCGTGCTCCAGTGCACGTGGATCTATGCAACGAGCGCCTTCCAAGCTCACACCATCGAACAGCTAGCCAACAGCTATCGGCGCGATCTAATGGCGATCATTCAGCCAAGCCAACCCCAGCCAGCGTTACAATCAAAGCTGGTCGCAGCCAAACCGCAATCGCTGACTCCAAGCCGAATTCTTGACCAGTGCTTGCGTCAGCCTGGGCGAGTTGCAGTCAATGCTGATGGTCAATTATTAACCTATGCCCAACTAGCGAGCTATGCAGCACAGGTGGCAATTTGGCTTTTGGCCAACGGCGCAGGCCCAAATCAACCAGTTGCGCTGCTAACCCAACCAGGAATTGCCAGCATTGTTGGGATGGTAGGGGCGCTATGGGCGGGCGTACCATGGCTTGGGCTTAATCCCGATTATCCATTAGCCCAACTGCACGATCAGCTTACTCAAGCGGGTGTTCAACGACTGCTCCATCACAATCAAACCCACCAAACAGCTTTGCAACTCCAGCAAAGCGCAATGCCGCAGCTTCAACTAGGCTGGCTTGATCAACTCATTCAGCAAGTGACAGCCCTAACCTCAATGCCATCGATTGCCACGCCCACGCCGACTGATCTTGCGTATGTCATTTTCACATCAGGCTCAACAGGCCGCCCAAAAGGTGTGCCGATTACCCATGGAGCGCTTGCTAATTATCTTGAGTGGTTGGTTGAACGCTTCGATTACAGCCCGAATGATCGGCTGCTCCAAACCGCCGCGCTCAGCTTTGATGCGGCTATCAGTCAGATTCTTGGGCCACTGACCTCGGGTGGCAGCGTGATTACCCTTAATGCGTTGGCGGTACGCGATCCACTTGAGTTATTAGAGGTACTTGAGCGTGAGCGTCCGACCATTTGGCGCTCTGTCCCAGCACTTTGGGAACGTGTGATCACGGCAATCGAACGCCGGATTGCCGATGGGCAAGCAGCACCCGCCTTGAGCGAACTACGATTGATTGGGGTTGGCGGCGAGGCGCTACCCGCGAGCTATGTCCGACGCTGGATGGATATCTACGGCGAACAGCAGCAGATTGTTAATCATTATGGGCCAACCGAGGCCACGATCAACGCAACTGCTTACCAAATTAGGCAACGACCAAGCATAAACGCCCACATTCCAATTGGCAAAGCAATCACTGGCACGATCACTCGTGTGCTTGATCAACAAGGGCAAATCTGCCCGCTCGCAACAATCGGCGAGTTGTACATCGGCGGCAGCGGGCTAGCAGCGGGCTATCTTGGGCGACCCGATCTGACGGCACTCCAGTTTGTGCCTGATCCACTACAAGCAGGCGCACGACTCTATCGAACGGGTGATTTAGTTCGTGAGCTAGCCGATGGCAATTTGGTGTTTGTTGGTCGGGTTGATGAGCAAATCAAGCTACGCGGCTATCGCATCGAGCCAGCCGAAATCGAGGCCGCATTACAAGAACATGAGGCAATTACCAAAGCGGTTGCTTGTATGGTTGAGGCTGGCGATCAGTCAATCTTGGCAGCCTATTTGGAAACAAAAGCCGTCTTGCCATCCGATCCGGAGCTACGGCGCTGGTTAGCAAAGCGTTTGCCGCCACAGATGATTCCTCAGCGCTTTTATGCGGTGGCATCCTTTCCAATCACAAGTTCAGGCAAGATTGATCGTGCTCGACTACGCTCGCTGCCAATTCCGGCCCCAATCAATGTAGCCCAAGGAGTGCAGCCGGAAACCGCAACCGAGTTACTGCTGGCCGAAATCTGGCAGAAGGTGCTTAACCTACCACATGTTTATCGCGATGACGATTTCTTTGAATTGGGCGGCGATTCGCTGTTGCTGTTGCAGGTGCTAACCCGTCTAGAGGGCCGTGTCGCGGTACTACCAAGAGCCGCTAGTTTGTATGCCCAAAGTAGCTTGGTAGGTTTCGCTCAGGCCTTGGATGCAGCGGCTAGCCAGCAACAATCAACTGAGCAACCAACGTTCGCCGAACAGCGATCATCGATCCAAGCCGACAATCCAACGTTTGCGCTTACCCCCGCTCAAATCGGTTTTATGCTAACCGAGGCGTTTGATCCAGCGGCGGCAACAACCTGGTGCGCCCGCCTTGCCATCACAGGCCCACTGGATCAAGCGTTGCTTCAGCAGGCGCTTGGCATCCTCGTCAAGCGCCATCAAATGCTGCGCGTGCGCATATTGACCGATCAACGCCCGCCGCTTCAGCAAGAACAACCATTTGAGCTTCCCCACTTGATCGTTCACGATGTGCAAGCGCTGCTTGCTGCTGGTGCTGATGAACATCAGCTAATTGAGCAGCACTGGTACGCAGAACAAACGCAGCGCTTTCAACTTGATCAACCGCCCTTGCTGCGCATGCGGGTATTGCGATTAGCTCCAACTCGCCATATCTGGCTGATTGCCGCTCATCACATTATTGGCGATGGTTGGAGTGCATGGATTTTCGGCCAAGAATTACTGCACATATACGATAGTCTTGGGCGGGGTGAATCGCCACGTTTGCCCAATTTACGCTCAACGTTTCAAGATTATGTCAAATTAATCCAACAATCGAGTGAGCAATCAGCACTACACGCAGCATACTGGCGTAATCAATTTCGCCAAACCTATCACCGACCGTTATTACCAGCCAATAATGTCGAGCCAGCTGCAACAACCCTGAATATCAGCCGCAGCCTACCAGCAAAGACCTTGAAACAACTACGGCAAGTGGCGGCAGTCGAGGGTTTAACCCCTTATGTAGTGCTGCTGAGTCTCTTTATTTATCAATTGCGCCAACTCACTGCGGCCAACGACCTGGTAATCGGCACTGCCCACGCTGGTCGCGACCTTGCCTTGCCTGATATTGAGCGGATATTCGGCTGTTTCGCCACCGCATTACCAATTCGATTCATTCATAACCAGCCAGAAGTAGCGATCCATAGTCTCTTGCAACCAGTCGCCCAAGCCTTCCGAAGCGCCTACCAGCATGCACTAGCACCTACGGAAATTGCCCGAATCATTGGTGCTGATAACACAATCTCAGCCATTACTGCAACGGGGGCACAATTTTTCTTCACATTCTTGGATTTTGAGGCTCTTGGAAGCTTGCAGAGCCAAACGCTAACGCTTGATTGGGACAACTCATATGCCGAAATTCAACCACCATTTGGCGCGACCGAGTTGCTGTTTAGCGCACGCGCAACGAATGGCAATTTGCGGCTCACACTGCAAGCAGCCCCTACAAAACTTGATCACACCACCATGCAAGGCTTTATGGATGGTTTGCTAGCAGCAATGCAGCAACTTATTGCAAAACCACAGCCCATTAAGCAGCGCCAGATTCAGGTTGGCACACGGCCAGTCAACATCCAATCAAACACCCTCGATGCTGCATTGATCGGCTATCTACCACCAAGCCGAAGTATTGCAGCGCTGGTTGGGCTACAAGGCGCTGAGTCCAAGCTACGCGAGCAGTTGCGTGCGATGCTCTTCCCTGCTGGACAGCCGCGCTGGTTTGAACTACTTGAGACTCCCATTGGATCATCAGCATTACTGTGTTTACCGCGCTTTGCCGAGGAGTTGCAGCCCAACCATGCCGCCCACATCACAAACGAAATCGCTGCTGGAATGGCTTTAGCCCAAGCGAGGGGCGTGCGCTGCGTTTCATTAGCAGGGATGTTGCCAGCGCTTACTGGCTATGGGTATGGTGTGCTGCGTGCGCTAGCCCACGATACCCAACCCCAACCAGCCCTCACGACTGGCCATGCCACAACCGTCGTCGCCGTGGTACTAACGCTTGAGTCCGCCCTTGTCGTAACAGGTCACGAACTGGCACAAAGCGACGTGGCCATTGTGGGGCTTGGCTCGATTGGGCAATCAGTCTTGCATTTACTCCTCAAAACCCTGCCACATCCGCGCTCGTTGGTGCTATGTGATCTCGCCAGCAATCAATCGCGGCTCAACGACCTCGCCACCCGCTTGCAGCACGAGGCTGGCTATACAGGCCCAATTAAGGTAGTTGCCGCCGATAGTGGAGTGCCGATCGACGTTTACCAAAGCCAAATCATTATTGCGGCCACAAGCACAGCCGGAATTATTGAGGTAGAACAGTTACAAGCCGGCACAATTGTGGTTGATGATTCGTTTCCACCATGCCTTGACCCAGCCAAAGCCATTCAGCGTATGCAACACCATGGCGATGTCTTGATCGTTGGTGGCGGGCAGCTCGCGTGTGGGCCAAGCCAGCGCACAATCGATCTCCCACTCAGCAATCCGGCCCTTTACGAACGGATTTTAGCCGAAATTCTACCGAATGCCGCCGCTAGTTGCCAACTCGAAGCATTGTTATGGGCAACCGACCCAAGCTTACCCCTGACGCATGGACTGGTTACGGTCGAGGCAGCCTTGCGCTATCGAGCTGCGATAATGCGGGCTGGCTTTGGCCCGGCACCGCTCCATTTACAAGGATTTCAGCCAGATCTCCAGCACTTTACAACCCTATAACTTAAAAAACGCCCGTTGGGAGCAAACTCCCAGCGGGCGTTCCGATCACCGTGGTATTTGATTTAGCCGCGTTTTTCGACTGGAACGAAATCGCGAGCATCGTAGCCAGTGTAGATCTGGCGTGGGCGAGCAATTGAAGTTTCCTTGTCGTTGTGCATTTCATCCCACTGGGCCAACCAACCGACCGTGCGAGGGATGGCAAACAGCACTGGGAACATATCAACAGGGAATTTCATTGCTTGGTAAATAATGCCCGTGTAGAAATCGACATTGGGGTACAGCTTGCGTGAGACGAAATAATCATCTTCGAGCGCAATCTTTTCAAGTTCCAAGGCAATGTCGATCATTGGGTTACGCCCAACAACTTCAAACACATCGTAGGCCAGCTGCTTGACGATCGCAGCGCGAGGATCGTAGTTCTTGTAGACGCGATGGCCGAAGCCCATCAACAAGACTTCACGATTTTTGACGCGGCGGATGTAATCGGCAACATTACTGGCGGAACCGATTTCTTGCAACATGCGCAGCACTTGCTCGTTTGCGCCGCCATGCAGCGGACCATACAAGGCTGCCGCCGCCCCAGCCATGGCTGAATAGGGATCGACGTTTGAGCTACCCACTGAGCGCATCGCATTCGTGCCACAATTTTGCTCGTGGTCGGCATGCAAAACGAACAAAACATCCAAGGCTTTTTCCATAATTGGGTCTGGAATGTATGGATCAGCTCTTTGGAACATCATCTTCAAGAAGTTGCCAGTATAGCTCAACGAGTTATCGGGGTAAACGTAGGGCAAGCCCATACGTTTGCGATAGGCATAGGCCGAGATCGTTGGCACTTTGGCGATCAAGCGAGCAATCTGCAAACGGCGCATTGCTGGATCTTTGACGTTTTTGGCTTGAGGATAGAAGGTTGACATTGCACTCAAGGTACTAATCAACATCCCCATGGGGTGGGCATCAAAATGAAAGCCATCCATTAACTTCTTGATATTTTCATGCACCATTGTGCGGTGGGTAATTTCATGAACCCATGCATCAAGTTGTGGTTTGGTTGGCAGTTCTCCATTGAGAATCAAGTAGGCGGTTTCGAGGTAGCTGCTGCTATCAGCCAATTGCTCAATTGGGTAGCCGCGATAGCGCAGAATCCCAGCGTCGCCATCGATATAGGTAATTGAGCTACGGCATGATGAGGTGTTATTGAAGCCTGGGTCGTGGGTCATCAGCCCAAAATCTTCGGCATCTGCTTTGATCTGACGTAAGTCGAGGGCGCGGATGGTGCCATCGACGATGGGCAATTCGTAAGTTTTCCCAGTACGATTATCGGTGATCGTCAAGCTGTTAGTCACCAGCGACCTCCTAAAAGCTTAGAACAAAAAATGAGGCGACATTGCCCCAAAAATCCTGATTGGTTTGTCATTGTAACATAAGCTTGAGCCTATTCGTTGCTTAAATAGGCCATCATGACGCACTATGTTAGCACACTGCGTTAGACTGTCGCTTTGGGATGTTCGACTAATTCAGTTAACACACCATGTAAGGCTTTGGGGTGAATAAAGGCAATCCGAGTTCCATGAATTCCAGGCCGCGCCTGGTGATCGATCAGGCGTACACCTTGGGCTTGCAAAGATTCTAAAGCATGATCAATATCTTCGACGGTGTAGGCCACATGATGAATCCCCTCGCCGCGTTCAGCCAAAAATTTGGCAAAAGCTGCATCAGGGCTGGTCGGGGCGATTAATTCAAGTAATGTGCCACCAACCTGACCCACCGCAACCCGCATATGCCGTTCCGGCATCTCGATAATTTCCCAAGCATCAAGCGCGAGTTGCTGGCGATAACTGGCAATCGCTTGCTCAAGATCGTGCACGGCCAAGCCCAGATGATCAACTCGCGTGAGCAATTGCTCCATTGCATCCTCACAAACACGTCCAAAAATCATCATTTGGATTAAGTGTAACGCTTCCATAATCAAACGTAAAGGCTTGGCAATAGCTGAGATACTAGATAGAGGTATGCACATCAAGCTTATTGTTTATGCTGCCATAACTGCCCGTAACACAGGGCTGTGGTCGGTGACAGCTAGCGTTTGTTCGTCACCCAGCGCTGGATTAGGGGGTGCGAGCCGCAATTGCTCATGCGGCTCGCAGACTGGGCATCTCTCAGTTCACCCGCCGTTCTTGCGACGAGATGTGGTCTTGAATATATAGACATGGACGCTATCATACCGAAATTGTCGCTTGGAATCGTATTGTATGAATTTCAAGCTGTGCGCACAGACACGATAAATCAGGTCTACCTAACTCGCCTATGAGCCTCACGCTTCATAAAGTTGATGACATGAATGGCGTTAGTACCGACCGATAGGCATTTCAGCCGTACCTACAAAGTGCCACAGTATACCCAGAAGGAGTTACAGCTAAGTTACAATTTGGCAAAGGCAATGGATCAAGCGGATGACCAAACGAAACGATGCCCATCCACTTGATCCATTGCCACAGATTTATCAGAATCAAGCCGTGTTCGTTCAAGATATACGTGTCACTATTCCTCGCCTAGGTTGGCTTTTGCCAAGTCACTGGTGATGGACTTGTTCACCTGCTTCAGCATAAAGGTTGGTGCAAAACGGCTCATCAGCTTCATGATGTTGCTCATGCCTGGCCGAATTTCGGCGGTGTCGTGTTCAAGTTGCTCCAGGGCTACCCGTACCATTTTTTCAACATTCATCACGATTGGATTCTTGCTATTGAGGGAGTCGGAACCCAAGTTCTCCAGCAATGGGGTGGTGGTGGCAGGCGGAGCCAGTTCAATCACTGTGACATTCGTATCGTGCAGTTGGATGCGAAGAGATTGGGTATAGGAATGCAAGCCGGCCTTTGCTGCGCTGTAAATAGGCGAACTGGCGAGGGGGACAAACGCGAGCAATGATGAGGTATTGATGATGGTGGCATGGGGCTTTGTTTTGAGAAACGGCAAGAATTGCTCGATCATGCGCACTGGTCTAAGCAGATCGACCTCAATCTCACGGCCAATGTCCTGTAAGCCAATCCGCCCGTTTAGCCGCAACGTCCGCATCACGCCAGCGTTATTGATCAGCATATTTAGATCAGGAAACTCGTTCGTTACCCGTTCGTAGAGTGCGGCAATTGCCGCCGGGTCACTGACATCGCTTTGATAGGTCTGTACCCTTGGGATATGTTCGTGGATGGCTCGGAGTTTATTGGGATCTCGTCCGGTCACGAGAATGGTATTCTGTCGTTGGTGGAGTTGCTTGGCGAGTTCCAAGCCGATACCGCTTGTTCCACCCGTGATGAGGATTGTGTTTGCTGAAAGTTTCATGAGACCCTTTGCCTTTATATATGCAGCGATCATGCGCAATCACTGTGATGTATGGTTAAAGATGCAGCCGTACCTTCAAAAAATGAGTCGAGAACGCATAGGCGATTATCTGAGGATGTATTGGAATGACTGGATCGACAGCACATACAGAACATCCTTACCGTGTCTCGATTAGCCTACGCGTAACAGCGCCGTCTCAGGCCGCGAAGCAGGCGCGAAACACCTTCATCAACCGCAGCGAGCCACGTAATCGCAACTTGCGTCGGACAAGCGCCCATGTCGGGGTGCGATCGCCAGCCACTATCCCGAGCCATGTTCGGCTGTCGGCGCTGATCCGCAGGTCGGCATGGCCGACGCAACCCTCCGTAATCGTCACTCGCTTTCGCGAATCTGGGCCGTCGCCGATGCTGACGGTTGCAGCATAGTCCTCGGCTCCGCTGAAAACCAGATGGTAGACGGCGTTTACCCCTTCGGCAGCCGTCGGACGAAAAACCCGGGGCAGGCTCTTAACGAAGGCTTCGACCGAGGAGAAGCGGATGCCGCTGCCAACCCGCTTGACATGCTTATGCGGAAAGCGTCGCCGCACGTAGGCCGCCGTCGTTTCGGTTGACACGTAAATGGTCTCAACCTTATCTTGCAACGGCTTGACTACCTCCTTCAGAAAGCCAGCCCGATTAGTCAGAAAAGGCGCGATAACGTCGTCACCAGCGGGGCAGACGGCGATGCAGTAGGCCGCCTTATACGAGGCACCAAAGCTGAGGCTTTGCCACATCGAGGCTGTCTCGCTGGCTGTGGTGCGCTCGTAATACTCCCCGGCATCGTTGCTTGATACGAGCGTTTCCACCCAATCATTGAAGCCACCCATAAACTCGCGATAATTGTGGGTGAAGCAAGCTGCAAAGTCGAAGTCGCCAGACGGACTAATTGCCCCGACCGGACATGCCGCCACGCAAAGCTTGCATTCCAGACAGGGATTGTAGTCGATCGGCTTATCCTCTGCCGAAATTACGGCATCGGTGACGATCGTACCCAGCAAGATGAAATTGCCGAAGCGTGGGTGGATCACGTTGCGGTGAATACCCATCTGTCCCAGTCCTGCCGCCACCGCCACTGGTTTGTGCGAGATGATCCAGCTTTTGCCGGGAAATCGCTCGACTTCCATCGGAAAGCCGCTGGCTGGATTGGCCGCACGCACGCCCTGTGCTTCCAGTGCCGTGACAATCGTATGCGCCGCATCGTCGGCATGATCAACCGTGTGGTGGAACTCCAAATTGGCAACCGATCGCGCCGGGCTGCGAATCGGCTCGCGATTCATGCGGCAGACGATACTGATCAGGCTGCGTGCCCAGGGGAAATTTTCCAAGATCTCTGCCCGCTGATTGTCAAGCTCCGCCCGATCAATGGATACGAAGCCAACATCGTCTGCGCCAGAGTCGAGGCAAAGATCGCGGAGCGTCGTAGCGGCCAGCCTCGGAAAATCCTCGGTTGACTGAATAGCCCGCTCCTGTCTAAAGCGCAGCACTGTCGGATGATTCTGCAAATGAGCCATAGATCCTCCAGATATAGGTGTATATACACGTAAATGATCAAAAAAATTAGCGAACGCCACGGCGCAGCGTTTTCAGCGTATCAAGTAAATCGCCGAACTGATCGCTGCCAAGCACCACGACAACACGTTTTTGGGCCTGTTGCCAAAGCGGCAGTGCTGCTTCAAGTGCCGCAACACCTCGCGTGGTAATCGCCACTTGACGGCGGCGTTTATCGCCGTCGGGCTGGTCTTCGACCAAGCCATCGCGCTGGAGCGCCTGGAGATTACGGGTCAGGGTAGTCCGATCCATACCAAGCGCTTCGGCGAGCTGGCCCATGCCACTCGGTCCGATCTGCGCCAGCGTCGCCAGCAGGGTGAACTGACTGCAATGGAGGCCGGTCTCCTTAAGCGCGTCATCGTATGCCTGCGTCACAAGCCTGGCAGTTTTTCGCAGGTTAGCGCAGGCGCAAAAACGCAATTCGGCTAAAACAGTGGCTTCCATCGGCCTTCCCTTAAAATAAGTGTATATACACGGAAATATACTTCACTGATAGCCCACTTGTCAAGCAAGAGGATGCCCCAACCTGGACTTAATGGAGATCATCCTGCTGATAAACCCTATGTTTATCTGATACTCAACCCATTATCCAAACCACAATAGGAATTGCACCGATGCGTGCGTGCCGTCGGCGATATGCGAACACAAAAGGCTTAATCAGCTAAAATCATAGCCAGATTAATGTGCTGCTTGACAACCGTCTGTCTGGACGGTATTATACCGTCTATCTGGACGGTTTGGAGTTTTGCATGACGAAGAAAAATCCCCAAGCCACCAAAGCCAAGCTTTTGCATGCACTGATTGCCGTGATTATGCGTGATGGTGCGGCCAACGTAACCCTAGAAGCGATTGCCAAAGAAGCCAGCGTGAGCAAAGGCGGCTTGCTACATCACTTTCCAACTAAGGAGAGCTTATTTCAGGGTTTGCTGGATCTCGCCAAACAGGCCTGGGAAACATGTTTAGCCGGAGAATTGGCCAAAGAATCGCCTGACGTGGCAGGCTATTGGTGTCGAGCCTATGTGCATGCCAGCTTTAGCCAACCACCCAAAGATATTCAAATGCTGCACGCGGTGCGGCGAGTGGTCGCAATCTATCCTGAGTTATTTGATTATTGGCGCGAAACCTATGTGCAAACTACCCCAGCGCCAGCCAACGATGGCTTAACGCTTGGGCGTTCACTCACTATTCAACTAGCCTGCGATAGCCTGTGGTTCAGCGAATTAATCGGCTTGCCAATTATTTCAGCGGCGGCCCAACAGGCGCTTTACGATGAATTATTGAGGTTAACCTATGAGCCTTGATACGCTCAAACCCACAACGACCAACCCAATCGATAACTGGAGCCACATTGTTTGGAAACCACGCTTTTTTGCCATTTGGCTGGGTCAAGCTAGCTCGTTGGTCGGCAGCGCCCTGACCCAATTTGTATTAATATGGTGGATCACCCAAACCGTCGGCACGGCCCAAGCTTTATCGCTCGCTGGCATGATGGCCTTGCTGCCACAAGCAGTCTTTGGGCCAATTGGCGGTATCATCGCCGACCGCTGGAATCGCCGCCTGATTATGATTAGCAGCGATCTGATTTCAGCCATCAGTATGGTTATTTTGATTGTGCTTTTTGCGACCGAGCAGATTCAGCTTTGGCATATCTACACGCTGATGTTTTTGCGCAGCACGATGCAGGCCTTTCAAAGCCCTGCCGCGACGGCCAGCACCAGCCAACTTGTACCGCCCGATTGGCTAACGCGTGCAGCTGGCATGAACCAGATTATTTTGGGCTTGATGAGTGTGGCGGCGGCTCCACTTGGCGCATTGGCGATGAGCTTATTTTCTCTTGAAGGCGCGTTGATGATCGATGTGGTCACTGCGCTACTCGCAATTACACCATTATTGTTCTATAAAGTGCCCCAAACTCGTCAGGCTACCGAGGATCAAGCCAGCATGTGGCACGATTTTCGCAGCGGCTTCAGCATGATTCTGCACCATCGCGGCTTAACTTTGATGTATGGACTAACTTTGTTGATGGTGGCGGTGTTGATTCCAACCTTCGTGCTGACTCCGTTGTTGATTCAGCAAGAATTTGGCGGTGGAGTTGAGCGGGTTGCTTTGATGGAAGGTATGGGCGGTTTGGGCATGTTAATCGGTGGTCTGATGATCAGCATCATGCAGTTTTCCATGCGCCGAATTGTTTTGGTGTTGGTGATGTTTGCGCTCTCGTCAGCGATGGTTGGCTTGGCGGGGCTTGTGCCTAGCTCGCTGTTTTGGGTAGCAGTGGTTTTATGGTTTATCAGTGGGGTAACCTATACCATCGGCAATGCACCAATTATTGCAATCGTCCAAACAATTGTGCCCAATCAAATGCAGGGCCGTGCCCTCTCACTCTATTCAACCATGATCGGCCTAGCTGGCCCGCTGACCTTGCCCCTGACCGGACCACTCAGCGAATTGATCGGCATTCGCATGATCTTTATTGGCGGTGGTTTTATTGCCGCCTTGGTGTGCTGTTTGGCTTTTCTATCACCCAGCATTTTACAAATTGAGCAAACGCCAATCGCCACACATGACTAAAGCTATCCCTCACCCCTGGCCCTCTCCCGCGTGCGCGATGAGAGGGCCAGGGGTGAGGAAACAAGGCCTAATGCTCGAATTTAATCAATTGGCTCAGATAACGGATATACATGAGGATAGGCGGCCCGAATCGCTGGATCATTCCAGATCTGCGCAAGCGTAGCAGCATGTTGTTGAACATCGGTCACAAATTGCCACAGAAAATCCAGATTGAAATCAAATTCTCCATTCGCCACAAGCAATTCATACTCAGTTGCATCGAGCGCATATACCACACGAATATCACCTCGTCCACCAAGTACTTGCAATTTCAAACTAAAATTATTAATTTCTTCATAATCAAAATCGCTGATTAATGCTGCATCAGTTGTCCGCACCCTTAGCCAAGGCTCAAGCTGTTCCGCAAACGTTTCCAGTGTTGTCCGTGCAAACCAACACCGAAAATCTTCGACCCGCAACCAGTGATCCTTAACTGTGAGGCTCACCAAAACTCGTTGCTCCCGCAGATCAAGTTCAACAAAATGCAAAACCAGTCGCCGCTCTGTACCCAAGCCGATCACTAACGGTTTAATCTCCATAGCCATTCTCCTATCAAGTAGCACTTGTATCCTAGCATAACTTGCTGCTTGACAAGCTCTCAACTCATCTTTATAATTTGACACACTATGTGTCTTAATTAAAATCAATCTTGTTTCAACAGGTTGATATTCTCCCATCAAAATAAAGACACACTATGTGTCATAAAAATAATTCTGCTAGACCTTTGACGTTGTAATCTGCAAGTTATTCCTAGGAAAGGGTGCTTTATGCGCTGGTTGAACACGCTTACGCCATGGCGAATCGTCGGTTTATTAACGCTGCTTTGTCTCGGGTTGGCTGGGCTGGCTCGCTCGCCACAAGCCTTGCCAACCAGCGCTGATCCCATTCAGCGAGCCTGGCAATTGGCGCAAATCAGCGGCAGCTATCGCTATAGCATTGATCTGGCCCAAACGACCACCGCCGCACCCAGCCTTGCCAATGCTGGAGCCAATCCGCAACGCAGCGAGCGTTTAAGCATCAATGGCACGATCGATCAGGCCGCTGATCGCATGGAAATGACGATTGCTAACAACGCCGAGCAAAATGTCAGCAATAGTTTCGCCCTGAAAATTGAGCAAGGCCGCAGCTTTGGGCGTTATGGCACTGGCAATTGGCAGCCAATCGAGCAATCGAGCGATCTTTTTGCACCAGCTGGCGATCCCTTGGGCTTTTTAGCAGGGCTTGAGCAGGTAACCAGCCTTGGCAAAGAAACGCGCAACGTTGGTAATTTGCGCTTGGAGTTTCAACACTATCAATTTAATTTCAATGGCGAGCAATTCGCCACCTATTTGCAACCCAAACTCGAAGCCCAATTGCGCCAACGCGGCGAGTTACCAGTCGGCATGAGCCTCGATACCAGCACCAGCTACGCCCAAATGAATGGTACAGGCGAAGTTTGGCTTGATCAGCATGGCTTGCCCAGCCGTCTGAACCTACATTTGAATTTGCCAGCCCAAGCTGATGGCTCAAACGTCAGCGCCACCATTCGCTCCGATTTCTTCGATTTTGATCAGCGTCGTTTGGCTTTAGCAAGTAGTTCGTTTTGGCAACAGCCTGATCGTTGGTTGGGCTATCGCCTTGATCAAACTCAACGCCAATTGCAGCCACTCGCCCAAATCGCCTTGATTCCATGTTTAGAAATTTTGCTTTTGGCCTTGGCTGTAGTGTTTTGGCGCAAACGTCGCACCCAAACACTGATGGCTGCCAGTGTGATTAGCGCCATGTTGATCACGCCCATGCTGCAGGCCGAAAATGTTGCTGCCACCCGCAGCAAGCAACTCGCCAAACAGGCCGAACAAACTGAACAACAAGCCCAAGCCGAGTTACAGCAACAGGCAATGACCAAAACTCAAAACCTTTGGCAACCCAACACCAAACCAGAAGCCCAAGCGCTTAGTCCTAAACAACTTGCCAGCAACGGCAGCGATAGCGATGGCGATGGCTTAAGCGATGCCGATGAAGACGATTGGTATAGCTGCGCCACGCTTGGCTCAAGCACTGGCTATTGTGCTGGCGTGAGCAACGCCAAAGATTACGATGGCGATGGCTTGAGCGATGGCGCGGAAGTCAATCAACTTGGCACATTGCCACGCAACAGCGATAGCGATGGCGATTCGATTCCCGACGGTTTGGAAGTGAAGGGGTTTCGCTACCAAGGCCAACAATGGTATCTCGACCCACTGAGCAACGATAGTAATCAAGATGGCTTGCTCGATAGCGTCGATTGTGGCATTTGGTCGCAAACCTCAAACGCCTACAATCCCAACGCGATCTGCCCTGATACTGATGGCGACGGCCAGCCCGATCTGTTTGATCGCGATAACGATAACGATGGGATTAATGATGATGTTGATCTTTCGCCCAATTTGCTGAGCAGCGCAGTTTTTGATGATCAAAATCCGCTCAAGTTGCAAATTGATAACCTCAAAACCAATCGCCCAGTTTTTGTTGATTTTCAGCTGCGGCCAACCGATCTTGAGCATTTGAGCTATTCTTCGCGCATTTTGGATTGGCCTGCCAACGACAATCAAGGCCAAATTCAGCGAGTGCTCGACACGACCTTTGCCACCAGCACCAACAGCGATATTCGGATCAACGCGATCAACGCCGATTATGGTGATGTGATGATGGTGCCGATGCTGGAAATTACCATGCCCTACAGCACTGGTCATTATGCTAACTTGCCAATTACCACGACCTACCAAAATAATCAGCGCCAACTTGGCGTGGGCGTTGAGCAATGGCTCGATTCAAGCGAACTTGATCCATATGGCATTACCGTGCGTGATCTCGATACGAATTCAGGGAATTTGCTAGCCTATGTGCCAGTTGTGCGGGTTAGCAATAGCATGGGTGGTAATCCAGCGGCCTTTGCTGCTCGCATGCTCTATTATCCCGAACAAGGCAGCAACGGCACGGCCAATTGGGGCGCGGCGCAACAAGTGCGTTTGGTTTGGCTGGTGCAGATGATCACCGATGAATGTGTTGATGCTGAAGCCGACCCCAGCACCTGCGCCCGCCAAGAAAACCTGAGTATCGTGCAGATTTACGACGAAGCGTGGTCGCTGGCAGGCATGAGCGTCAGCGAAGATCATGGCGCAAAAACCGCAATCATGTACGAGCAACCAAGCAGCGACAGCAATTTACAACTTGACGACGAGTTGTGGATGGTTGCCTGGAATCTTAATAACACGTTTATTCGTGGTCGCGATTGCGATACACTCAACGGCACCACCTGCCAAGGCAACGGCCAACGCGATGTGCGCATCAACAATCTGGCCAGCCAAATCGCAAGCTGGTCGAGCAACAGCAGCAACATAGCAGTGCAAACCAGCAATTTCTTGCACGAAGGCTATCTCTCGCAAATATCGATGCAGCAAATTAGCGACCTGCTTGAAACGCAATTTAATAGTTATAGCAGCCAAACCAACCCAAGCTTGCTGATTGCCCAAGAAAAAAGCAATCGTAGCCTAAATTTACAAGATGGCGCTGGTTTAAGTAATGGCCTAGCTCGCTTTGATCTCAACCCCAGCACGATTAAATTAACCACGATTGCGGGAATGAGTTGGGCTACCTATCAATTTATTAATGGTGCTTGGCAAAATTATGCAATTGATGATTATCTGACCTTGTTGGAAACCACGCTGCGCACCAACCAAACCTTTATTCAACATGAAGTTGGCGAAGAATTATCAGGTAAATTAATTTGGGCACAGCTGTTTTATGCCAGCATTAATCAAGGCTTTTTGGGGCTGGCTGAAATCGATAGCGTGCCCGTTTGGAAACCAAGCGCCGATGCCCTAACCGAACAGGATTATCAAGCAACCTGGTTTGTGAACCCTAGCCCAAGCGGTGGGCATGGCTTTGCGGCAACGGCGAATCTCTACGCTGAACAATTGCAAAAAGTCTATAAAAATCTGCGCAAAGCCCAATCAACTTCGAATAAATGGGCCAAATTCGACCGCACGCTCAGCCACGACAAGATCGACCCGACAAGCTTGCAAGGCCTCAAAACAGTTCGTGCCGCCACCAATTATGCGATTGGGGTTTCGATTGGCTTGACTTTGCTGGGCGGAACCTTGCTGTTAATTGGCTTGACCACCAATAACGCCGCACTAATCAAAACCAGCCAAATTATCCTGACCGCAGCATCAATGTTGCTGGTGGTTACCCGCATCACCATGATCGTCAGCCAAATGACGGCGGTTGTGCGGGCTGGTTCAACATTAATTTCCACGTTGAGCATGCTGCAATCAGTGGCCAAGGCCAATCGTTCGCTGGGCACAGTTAATTTGGTGATTGCCCTGACCATGATTTGGGGGGTGTTTATCTTCCAACTGGCCAGCGGCCAATTTGGCTGGGGTTCGCATAGCGCCAATTTGGCCTTAGCGCAGGCAATCGCTGCCACAATTATGATTTTTGTGATGCTGGTAATTGCCTTCATTCCGATTATCGGGCCGTTGATCGTGGCAATTATTTCGTTGGTCGATTTGATCTTGCGGCTGTTCAATATTCGTGGCTTTAGCGATTGGATGAGCCAATTTATCGCCGACCAACTCTACGAAGCCAATAACCTGCTCGATAACCTGAGCGATCCCAATCGGCTCAACATCACCAGCAAAACGATCGATTTGCTGTATCCTGAATTGGGTTTTGTACGCTCGAATGCTTTGAGCATGACCTTCGCCGTCACTAATACACTCAAATATAACGACCATTTCGACGTAGGCGATGCTCGCCGTTCGACCTTCCGTTATTGGTTGCAACGCAGCGCCACCGATCAACACGCAGCGCTTGGGCAAAATCAAATGCGCAACGAATGGGATGCGATCGGCAATCGCCAGATTCAAACCAGCGCCGAGATTAGCCTGCCAGAAGCCTTGCCCTTCAGCGATGTTGGCACAGGCATCAATCGCTCACTTGGTCAGCAGTTATTTATTACCGAAGCTTCGGTCGCGCCCTATGAAGGCTGTTGGTTGGTCGCAACGATTGAAGTCGATTGCACATGGTATGACACCAAGGGTTCGAGCCATTCCAACATTGGCGAATTTCAATATTTCGATATTTTGCCTGATACGATCGAGCAATTTGCCAACCTCGATTGGAACATGAACCCCGATCTGCGCTTTAACCAAATTAAAGATGCTGATGGCGATGGCTTGATCAGCCAAGCCTTGGGTGGCGTTGACCCCGATGATACGCGCTTCGATAGCGACAACGATGGCTTATCAGATTATGTTGAGCTGAGCAACGGTACAAATCCCCAGAATGGCGACAGCGATCAAGACCAATTGAGCGATTTTGAGGAGCATGCCTACCACACCAACCCGCTCAACCGCGATAGCGATAGCGATGGCCTGGTTGATTATGTTGAGTTCAAACAGGGTTGGCTAGTCGCCTACAGCGATCTTAGTAGCACTCAGACCAAACTCGCGCGGATATGGTCGGGCAATAGCAGCGATGCCGATAACGATTCGCTCAGCGATTTAGAAGAATATACCTTTGGCTTCAACCCGTGGGTCGCCACCGATCCTTCGTTAATTGATAATTTAGTCGAGATCGAACGACTCAGCGTCAACGAGCAAAACGCCCCGCGTTTGTTGGCGCAATTTGGCGAGCGCGAACAAAGCCAAGCCTTCGCCGATAGCTCAGGCGCAAATCACACGCTGCGTTGTAGCCCAAGTCAATGCCCAAGTTTGGCGATTGGGCGCTATGCCAATGGAGTTAAATTCGATGGCACCAACGATCAACTCAATAGCAATGTTGGTATGCTCGAATTAGCCCAAGCCAGCTTTACTTTGGCTGCATGGGTCAAAACGACCAGCACCAAACAGGCGATCATCACTAAGAACGATGGCGATAGCACGTGGGAACGCGGCGAAAAATCGTTCTACATTAATGCCAACGGCCAACCAACCTTCGTCGGTTTTGGCAACAACTACATCACCAGCAACCAAAGTGTCAACGACGATCGCTGGCATCATGTGGCAGTCGAATGGGATTACCCCAATTTGACGGGCACGATCTACATCGATGGCATTGACCGCACCAATCGAACCAGCACTAATTACCGCACTAACAACCGCGATAACGCCAACGATACATTAAAAGTTGGCCGCAACAACTCCAACAGCAACGAAGCTGCCAATAATTTCAAAGGCCTGCTCGATGAAGTTGCGGTGTTTGATCGCACGCTTGGCACGGCCCAAATCAATGATCTGATGCAAGGGCGCTACAATCCAAATGATCGCTTATTGGCTCCAGGCGCAGCGCTGAGTTATCAAGCCACGATTTCCAACACCTTGCCCGCCCAAAGCGTCAATGGCCAACTGAGCGCCAGCAACCAAACCAGCGATCCTGATCTGGCGAACCCAAATATTGCTTTGCGCATGGAAACGCTTGATCGCCAACAAAGCTATCGCAATAGTGCTGGCTCGAACGAAACTGCCTATTGTCTTGGTCAGCGCTGCCCCACCAGCGAATTGCTCGGCGGTCGCGATTATGCCGTGCGCTTCGATGGGATCGACGACCAATTGAGCATTCCGATGCAGCTTGATGCTGACGTGGCAACTGGCGAGATGCTGCGTTCGCTCAAATTCTCAATCAAACTTGAGCAATTGCCTGCCTCTGGCCAAACTGCCACAATTTATAGCAGCGTTGTCAGCGCAACCAGCGATTTACAAATTGTGATTAATAGTGCTGGCAATTTGGTTATCAGCGTTGGTGGCAGTACCAGCAGCAGTTATTACAACGGCAGCACCACCGATAGCACATGGCGCAAACCGCACTATAGCGTTTATTCGTTCGCTAATAATCTTAATATGTGGGTCGAAGTGCAGCTTGATTATCGCAATTTCAGCGATACTACAGGCCGCACAACGCTTTCGATCAACGGAACCCAAGATAGTCGGCTAGATTATAGTTATTGGCCACGCTTGAATATTGGCAATGCAAGGTTGGGGGCGAACGCCAACAGCAAGGCATTCCAAGGCAGTTTAGGCTATCTCTGGGCAACCAACGAAAAGAATGTGCGCTTGCTCGACCTCAATTTCAACGAAGATTATGGCTATACTGGCAATTACTATCACAACACGGCGGGCAACCAACAAGCGCTCAGTTGTGGCACGAGCAGCACTTGTCCGAGCTATCAACTGCAAGGCTACAACGGCCAAGCGATTCGGCTTGATGGCAACGACGATTATCTCAATTTGCCCAATAGTGCCAGCTTTACGCCTGGCGAGCGCACATTGCGTATGGCGGTCAAACTTGAGCAACTACCAGCCAGCGGCCAAGTTGTCAGCTTGCTCGATACGGTTTGTGCCAACAGCAACAGCTATTGTTTGGACCTGACGATTAATTCCAGCGGCCAGTTGATTATGCACATTTCGCCAGGCACGACCTTGACTTCAAGCACGATTTTCAGCCAAGCCAACCTTAACACTTGGGTGCAACTTGAGTTCGATTTTGTGATCGCCTTCAACTCCAGTAGCCGTTCTAGTGTGATGGTCTATGCCAACGGCAGCTTAGTGCTGATCGACAGTCAATTTAGCATTGGCCCATTGGAGCTAGCGCCCAGCCGCATCGGACGTTCGGTCGCTAATACCAATCCGCTCAAAGCTTCGATCGATGATCTGTTTATTCAAGGCAGCTATAACCTAAGTTTTGATGCGCCGCCGTTTGATAGCGAAATGCGCAATCATGTCAATCAAGCTCGGGTTGCTAGCTGTGAGTTTGTGTTAACTTGCCCAGCATTTGAGCAAAATGGCCGCTACGATCAGGCGCTTAGTTTCGATGGCCTCAACGATAGCTTGCTGCTTGATCGCAGCATCAGCGAAGATTTCAGCATTAGTTTCTGGCTGCGTAGCAACCAAACCAGTGGCGCGGCCAGCAATTGGTGGCAAGGCACAGGCTTAATCGATGCCAATGTGCTGAGTCCAAGCAACGACTTCGGCATCAGCCTTGGCAACAATGGTCAAGTGATGTTTGGCCTCGGCAATAGCAACGGCACAAGTACCACGATCAAAACAAGAGCAATCAACGATAATCAATGGCATCATGTGGTTGCCACGCGTCACAAACAAACTGGCGCAATCAAGCTTTATCTCGATGGAACCTTGGCAATCAGCGGCACTGGGCATCTCAATCGGCTCGATATTCCCCAACTGCGGATTGGTGCAGCCCTGAATAATAGCAACTTCTACCAAGGCCAGCTTGATGAATTAGTGATTATTCCAGCGGTGATCGAGCGGGATGCGGTGCAATTCTTGATGCAAAGCACCTATCCAGCGATTAAGATCGATGCAGATTTTGCGCCGTTCCACTTGCCAGCTCAAACCAGCATGGTTGTCAGCAGCACTGCTCAGGTTAATCCCAACATTATCAGCAGCCAACAGCGCTTTGAGCAAGAAGCCGAAGCCGCAATTGCCTTACAACAGAATATTGGCTATCCCGTTACCGACCTCAACGCCAACAAACTGCCAATCTTCTTGCCCTTTGAAGATGTGCCAGGCTCGCAAAACTTCAAAAATGTTGGCAATGTCAGCTATTGGTCGAATTTGGGCTACGATAAAACCAACCTCGAATGTAGCAATCCCGATTGTCCAAGCGCTGGCTTGCGTGGGTATGTTGAGCGAGCCGCCTATTTCGATGGCAACGGCGATCATTTGCGTTTCAGCGACCAATGTTGTAGCCCTGAAGCCACAACCATCGCGGCATGGGTCAATGGCAACAGCGGCACAATTGCCGATTTGCGCAACCCCAACAACGCCACTGGTCTACGTCTAGCCTATGATAACTTCTTGATCACCATCGATCTTGATGGCTCAACCGCTAGCGGTGGCAATGCGAGCTTTGTCGTGCCATTCGAGTTGCCAGAAGGCCAGTGGAGCCATGTCGTCGCCAATTACGATAAAACCAACCAACTGGCAACGGTCTATATCAACGGTCAGTTGGCCGCCAGCACCGCCTTGCCTGGAGCCAACGGAACCCACGCTAGCCTGAGTTCGCAGTTTCCAACGATTGGCGCAAATCAAGGCGATGGTGGCGATTTCTATCGGGGCTACTTGGATGATCTGCGGATTTATCAGGTAGTCTTGAGCGCGAGCCAAATTCAAAGCTTATACAAAACGTCAGCACCAATCTTGAAATTTGAATTCGACGAGGAGCAAAACACCAGCGAGTTTCACGATCGTTCGCAAGCTGGCTATTTGGGCAAACCAATCACGACCCAATGTGCCACGCTCGATCTTGAGAGCATTCGCGCGAATCAATTGGCTACCAGTCCGAGCACCCTGTACGTCGCCAAAGCCAACGATCGGCTAGCCAGCATTCGCTTAAATAGCCAAGTTACCCAACCGCTCTCTGCCAGCAGCGTGCTCTGTGCAGGCGATCAACTGAGCGTTGGTTTGATCAACAGCAATGGCAGCACCAGCCTGATCGCCAATAAAACGATTGATGTAGCCGCTATTGGCAACGGTAGCGCCATTTTCCAACAGGGCAGCAATCGCATCACCCTGCGCTGGGCGATCGATGATCAACTCTTGTATCGCCACAATCCAGCACCTGGCACCGATGGCAAAATTGGCCGCACCGTGTTGTTCGATGGCAAAGGCGCAATCCAAGTTGATCAAGCCAATGCAATCAACAATTTACAAAATCAATTCACAATTTTGGCATGGGTCAAACCCGATACTATCACCGACACCACTTCGTTGCAACGCTTTATTGCCGCAGGTCGCGATAACTCAGTCAATGGTTTTGGCTTTGGCTTGAGCGGCTCAGCCTTGAATTTTGGCATCTTTGGCGGCTTCAAATATAGCAGCAGCGCCACGGTTGCTCCACGGGTTTGGCAGCAAGTCGCGGTCGTATTCGATGCCAGCAACGATGCCAAGTTCTACCTCGATGGCGAATATATCGACACCATCGCAGGCAGCAGCGCCGTACCCGCCAACAACGACGACCCGCTGTTTATCGGCGCAAGCACCGACCAACAAGGCTTGTTCAACGATCAATTCCGCGGCCAACTCGATGAACTTACAATCTATCAACGCGAATTGAGCACTGCCGAAATCTACAACCTCTATTTGCGCGATTTACGCTGGTATCGAGCGCGATCAACCAGCTATCTGACGATTGATAACGATCAGCCGAGCGTTAGTTTGTTGGCAAGCAATCATTATCGAGCCAATGCGCCATTCCAACTCGCGGTTTCGGCTACCGACCCCAGCTCAAGCATCCGCTTGGTCGATATGGGCGTGCGTGGGCCACAAGCCAGCAGCTACGAATGGACAAGCGTCGCCGTATGTGCCGAGGCCCAAGCCAACAACGCTGCTTGGTGTCCAGTGATTGATCCTAGCAAATTTGGCGGAGCAGGAAGCTATCAAGTAATCTTCCGCGCTGTTGATGCAGTTGGCCATGAAACCACCAGCGCAGCAGCAACTCTGTATGTCGATGGCGCTGGGCCAATCGCAACCCTCGAGCACAACCAAAACTGGCGTGCATTACAGCCTGTTGCCAACCATGATCTGCAATGGACGCTGACATTATCGGGAACGATCGGCGATCCACAGCTTGGCAATGGCATCGCAGGCAGCGGCCTTGAGCAAACCAAGGTGTTGATTGGCCTGTTCGATCAACAAAATCGTTTGATTGGCAGCGAGAGTTGGCAACAAGCGCAGGTTAATGGCGAACGCTGGTCGATCAATTATCAAATTAGTGGCAGTCGGCCAAGCGGCAGCTATCGGGTCGAAATGAGTGCGGTTGATCAGGTAGGCAACCAATTAACCACCGCCTTGCGAGCAAACCAAGCGCAGCAACAAAGCTTACTCCTCGATGGGCGACCACCAAGCGTCGATCTGTTCCAAGCGATCGCAGCAACACCGTTAATTAGCGAAACATGGCAGATTAGCGGTACACTCAACGAGTTGCCAAGCTGGCATGGAGCCGTCGCCAGCTATCACTTTGAAACAGCCGCAGCACGCAACGATAGCAGCGGCAATAACTATCATGCAAGCTGTAATGCCTGCCCCAGCAGTGCAACTGGCCAATTTGGCATGGCCGCCAGTTTCAACCCAGCCAACCAACAACGCCTGACCGTGGCGACAACCGCAAGTTTGAACCTTAGTCAAGCCAGCTTCAGCGCCTGGATCAAGCCGAATTGGAATAGCAGCACTGGCTCGGCTTATAGCATTTTGGCCTTGGCTGATAGCAGCAACACCCGCTACAACTGGCAAATTGCCAGCGATTATCGTAGCATTCGTCTGTTCAATGGCAGCACGACTAACAGCATCAGCGCTACGATCACGCCAAATCAATGGCAGCATGTCGCCTTGGTACAAACTGGCAGCGAATGGACGGCCTATTTGAATGGCACAAATTTAGGCAGCGTTGAACAAAGCTTTGGCACTACCAGCAATCTGCCGTTACAGATTGGCGCGGCCAAGCCAAACAGCGGCTTCTTCAATGGTCAACTTGACGAAGTGCAAATCTATGAGCGAGCCTTGTCGGCGCGTGAAATCTATGCTTTGGCTCAAAGCGAGCATGCAGGCGTGAACCAAGCCCAAATCTGGCTTGAAGCCTATCATTTTGATGGCAGCCCTAGCAGCGAAATTTGGCAATCAGCGCCAATTCAAGCGCAGGGCACGGATCTGGCAACCTGGAGCTACAACCCACCAGCCGCTAGCGAAGGCTTTTATCAATTGCATGTTCGCGGCAACGATGCTTTTGCCAACACCAACGACGAGCGAATCATCTGGCGTGGCAGCATCGACACCCAAGCCCCACGGGTCAGCATCAATGCAACCCAAGGCGGCAGCGGTGCAAATAGCTACACCGATTATGTCATCAGCGCCGAGGATTTATTTATTGATGAAAACTCGTTACTCTCGCCATGCGCTGGCAGCCCAATCAGCTATGGCTACTACCCAAATCCAGCGCGAATCAATCGGCTCAGCGTCAGTTGTCGAGTCAATGGGCATAGCCAAAGCATAGTGATCGTCAAAGCCTGTGATTATGCGGGCCACTGTAGCACCAGCAGCGTTGATCCCTTGCCAACACCCACGCCAACCGCGACCGCAATTCCATCGGCCACACCGATTGCTAGCGCAACACCAACCGCCAGTGCAACGATCATTCCATCGGCTACGCCAAGCGCGACGATTGTCCCTTCGGTAACTGCCACTGGCGTTCCATCGGTCACACCAACGGCAATTGCGACTGCCAGCACCACAGCCATTGCTTCGCTAACCGCAACCGCAACGGCAACGCTGACGGCTACACCTTCAGCAAGCCCAACCGCGACGGCGACGGCAACCTCAACAACTACACCAACCGCGACGGCGACGCTGACGATTACACCAACCAAAACCGCGACGGCAACGGCAGTTCCTTCGATCACACCATCGCCGACCCCAACCATCGTGCGCTGGTATTTCCCTTGGGTGACGGTTCAATAATCGCTAGCATCAGTTACCTAGCTCAGGGCTGGAACCCTCTAAGCTAGACCAATACGAAAATCTCCGTCAACAAGTACAAACTATGAATACTTGATGACGGAGATTTCATTCCAATCGAGCCTGAAGCTTTGCCTGCTCTCGCAAACGCTTGAGCGTCGCAACAAACGGATGATCATTATTGTTGATATTGAGTGGAAGGGAATATTGCTTAAGAATTATAGGTTTAAGCTCCCAAGGCTGGGAATGCAGCATCCAAGAAATACCAGTATGCTGCGTTAGCCAATGCGATAAGCGCTGCTCACCAGCGCCAAACGTTAAATATTTACTCGCTCCATGGGGAGCTAGGCATAAATTCAGTTGCTCGCTCAACAAACAGCCTAAACTCATCCGCAAGGTCGAACGATTAGCACCACCAGACAAATGGTCATTCAAACGATGGCGCAAATGGCGGGTCGTTTTTGGATTATGCCCAGAGGGAGAAATTCCGATGTGCAGCAAAGTCCAATCATCAACCTGTAAACAGCCTGCACTAGGAACTTGCGGTGGAAGCGTTTTAAACCACCAGCCATATATCCCTGATTCTGCCGGAACAGCATTGCGTTGATCGATTAAATTCGCCACAGGCACAATTGTCATAGGCCGCAGCAATGGGATTAATTGATCTTCCATAGTTTCTCTTATAAAAAATACTGAGTGTTTTATTACACTCCTCATCAATACTCCTCAAGCGCCGATGTACGGCGATAGAGGCCTTGCATCGTAGGCTCAAACAAGTCGAGTGCACCATCGCGGGCAGCAAGATAATGATACCAAGCAAATAAACGCCGCCATTCAGCAGGATCAAGCACCTCAATCTCATTCAGCCAGTCAGATCGATCTTCAAAAATGGCCGCAAACAACAGTGCGCCGCGTGGCGGTTGATCAATCGCAGGAATTGGCAGCGGTGGAATGGATGGAGCATGGGGTGAGACAGTCAGATTACGAATCCCACTGATATTACTCCGAAGCATCGCTTGATTCAGATACTCAATCAAAATACGTAATAACTGACGCATCAACTTCCAACGGTCAAGGGTGATTTCACCAATACTTGCATCGCCATACATAAAATCATTTCCCATGGGTTAATGCTCCTTGTAGTGCAGAGATACTGCTATCAATATACGCAATATGTGCAAGGAAACTACTGCAAATCTGCTACTGTATGGTGGGGATTTTTGGTAGAGTAACGCTATGGAATTGAGTCAACTCTGGCCGAGTTGCATATGAGGATTCACTATGCGTCGTATGATGATGGGATTATTCGTTGGCTTGATCGCAATCAGTAGCGGGCAAATTCAAGCCAAACCACAGGTTACTGTGATCGATCCGCCAGTTGTAGGCTATCCACAGCGGATGGTTGCGTTTGGCGATTCAATTACCCAAGCCTTTCTGGCCGATGGAAATATTGGCCAGATTGGCGATAGACCCCAGTATAGCTGGGCAACCGGCACGAATGCAACGGTCAATAGTTTGGCCGAGCGCATCCGCAGTAGCACTGGAGTAATCACTGCCACCAATGTTGCGGTCAGTGGCTCAAGCATGAACGCCTTACTAAGCCAAGTTAATACGGCCAATAGTGCCAATGCGCAATATGCAACGATTTTGCTTGGGGCAAACGATATTTGTCGTTCGAGTGAAAGTGCCATGACCAGCGTCGCAACCTACCGAGCGCAACTCATCAGCGGCTTAAATCAATTAACCAGCAACGAGCCAGAAGCACGAATTTTTATTGCCAGCATTCCCGATATCTTTCAAGTCTGGCAAACCTTCAAAGGCAATCCAACTGCTCGCGCGATTTGGAACCAATTTAATGTCTGTCAGTCGATGTTTGAAAATCCTGAGTCCACTGCGCCAGCTGACGTAGAGCGTCGCCAGCGCGTTCGCCAACGGATTATCGATTTCAACAGCCAATTGAGCGAGGTTTGTAACGACTATTTGCGTTGCCGCTTTGACCAAAATCTGTTGTTTAATGCGCCCATCTCACCAACGTTGATTACCGCCGATTATTATCACCCTTCGATCGTTGGGCAACAGGTACTAGCAACGAATTTAGCCCAAGCGTCGTTTGATTTTACTGATCAACAAGCTCCAGTATCCACGGTAACATTTAGCCAGACACATACCACATGGCAAGCTCGCTTGAGTGCCAGCGATGATCAAGGAGTACGCGGTTTAGAATATCGTCTCCCCAACCAAACAACCTGGACTCGTTATCAGCAGCCGTTTGAGTTGGCTGCTCAGGCCACGCTGATTGTCCGCGCGGTTGATATTAATGGCAATACTGAGGGGTCGCGTGCCTGGACAGCACCGCCAATTAACCAACCTACGTATAAACTATTCTTGCCGTTTGTCATTCGTAACTAAAAAATTAATCGTTTAACCAGCGCTCTCCTGAAGTTGTTTTACCACAAATCACGAACAAGATGGGTATACTGTTGGGTAACTCATCAGCGATGGAGGGCGCTCTATGGTGTTCCGTGCGATTAGCCATCGAACCACACCCATTTGTGATACTGAATGGCTTGAATATACGATCAATGGTCGAATCCAACGGGTAGCGGTTGAATCAAGGGCGTGGTACGAATGGCTGCATGCTCCGGCGCACACAGCATTCGCTTTTATGTGCAGTAGCGGAACCTTTACCGCCCGCCGTGAAGCGCGTCGTGCCCGCGCATATTGGTATGCCTATCGTAAAAAGGCCGGAAAAATAGCTAAGGTGTATCTCGGATCAGCCGAGCAACTCACGCTCGAACGGCTGATCCGAGCGGCTGCAACGTTGGCCAAGCAGCCAAGCGTACCCGTACCAACTCCGTTGCTTCACACCAAGTTGAGCATTCCAGCAGTGCGATCAAGGTTCGTTTCACGCCGATCGATCTTCACAGTTTTCAACCAAATGCTGCCGTTAACACTGGTAAGTGCCTCGGCTGGCTTTGGCAAAACGACGCTGATCGCTGAATGGGCGCGAACACAGCCGTATCCGTTGGCCTGGCTTACGCTTGATTCAAATGATAACGAGCCTAGTCGTTTCTGGGGCTATAGCCTGACAGCACTGCATATGGTTGCGCCACTGCTCACAACCGAGGCTTTGGCACTGCTCCATGCGCCACAAGCAATTGATCTATCATTTGTGCTAACGAATCTGATTAATAACCTAATGCTATTGAATCAGCCTCTTACCCTCGTGCTCGATGACTATCACACAATCAACAATCAAGCGATTCACAATCAGCTGACATGGCTGCTCGATCATGCGCCGCAGGCGTTTCGGCTTGTGCTGATCAGCCGTACCGAGCCACCAATGCCACTCGCTCGTTGGCAGGCAGCAGGTCGATTGAATACGATTTTGGTAGATGAGTTACGGTTCAACAATTCCGATATTCATAGGTTTTTCCACACCACCATGCAGCTCGATCTGGCAGCTGATGTGCTCGCAAGCCTAGCGGCACGTACCGAGGGCTGGATCGCAGGGCTACAACTAGCGGCGCTCTCACTTCAAGGTCAGCCCGAGTTAACCATGAGTGAAGGACTAGATTCCAGCGTTAGCAATCAACGGGCGCTATTTGATTATTTTTCGCACGAGGTGCTCCAACAGCAACCGAGCGCAATCCAGCAATTTTTGCTGCAAACGGCGATCCTTGATCAACTATGCGAGCCACTCTGTGCCGCTGTGACCGATCACGGTGCAACAGCGGGAATGCTCGATTACCTTGAACGCTCGCATTTATTTGTGGTAGCACTTGATCGCAAGCACCACTGGTATCGCTACCATCAGCTTTTTCGCGAAAGCTTGCTGCACCATGCCAAGCAGCAATGGGGTGCAGCAGGAATCGCACAACTTCACAAGCGGGCTAGTTGTTGGTTTGAACAAGCGGGCTATCCAGCAGAGGCGATCAACCATGCGTTGGCCGCCGCCGATTTTGAACGGGCTGGGCGATTGATTGCCAAAATCGGTTTTCGCATGTTGTGGCGCGGTGAACATACAATCTTGAAGGGATGGTTACATGCGTTACCCGCCACGATCATTGAGCATAATGCCTATCTCTGTCTTTGGTCGGCATGGCTTCTCGTCGAGCAAAACCAGCTAGAAGCAAGTGGCTATTATCTGAGCCTGATTGACGAATTGCTCAGCCACACCATGAGCGACGAAGCTGCCGAAACCAGGGCGATAGATGGTCACCGCAAGGCACTTCAGGCTAGTATCGCCCGTCGGCGGGGCGATATGCCAACCACGTTGGCACTAACCCACCAAGCCTTAAACGCGCTGCCACGAGATAGTGCCTTGCTGCGCAGCATGATTACGCGCAATCTCTGTGCTGGCTACATTATCAGTGGCGATACGGTAGCAGCAGAGGCAGCACTACACCAAGCGTTATGTGAACAGGAATTACTTGAGGCCTCCATCGCATCAGATCATCATCACCCCAGCGAACGCCAGCATGCTCATACAATTCGGTTGCTCTTGTGGATTGAGACAACTTCACTGCGTTGGCTCCAAGGCCAATTTCATGCTGCTGCCGATTTGTATCGCCAAACCTTGCATCTAGCCCGTGAACAGCACCAACATGCCGTAAGCGCCATCGCCTGCGTAAATTTAGGTCAGATTTTGCGGCAATGGAACAACCTAGCCGAAGCCCGCGAGTATCTGCAACAAGGTATTGGCTATAGCCTGAACGTTGGTGCGGATGTAACCCGGCGCAATGGGTTAATTGAACTTGCTCGCATCCAACAAGCCCATGGTGAACCAGCGCAAGCACTGGCAACGATGGCCCAAGCGGTTGCGCTTGCCCAGACCCTCCCTTCACCTCGTGGCTTGCTCTGGGCTACAACCTGGCAAGCACGGCTCCAACTAGCACAGGGCGATCTAGCGGCAGCAACCCGCTGGGCGCAGGAATACCAACGGCTAGCAAATCCATTTCCGCAGTTTAATATATATGATGCCGAAGATTTGACGCTGGCGCGTATCCTGATCGCCCAAGGTCAGCATCAGCAAGCCAGCGCCCTGCTTGAGCAACTGCTCCCTGCATATCAAGCCGCAGGACGGCTTCCTAGTGTGATCGAAGTTTATCTGCTGCAAGCACTCAATCTTGCCGCACAGCAGGATTGGTCAGTTGCGGGCAGGGTGCTCATTCAAGCCCTACGCTTGGCAGAACCAGAGAATTATCTACGCCTATTTGTTGATGAAGGCCCAGCACTTTCCAACCTGTTGGTGCAGATCGAACCACAGGTGCAGGCAACGTTGCGCCAGTATGTACAACGTTTATTGGTTGTTTGTGAACTGCCTAGAAGCACCACGCCAGAGCAGCTTAGCCCAATCTATCGCTTAATCGAGCCGCTCAGCGAACGCGAACTTACGGTTATACGATTGCTAGCGGCGGGTTTCTCGAATCAAGAGATTGCCCAGCAGCTCGTTGTAACGCTCAACACGATCAAAACCCATCTAAAGAATATTTATAGCAAATTGGCGGTCACTAGCCGTACCCAAGCAATTGCTCGTGCCCGTAGGCTCAACCTGATCGCCAATCCTTAAGATCGGCGCGTGAGTTAATCGCTCTTTTGGGTGATTACGCCGCTAGCAGCGCCCGCTAGACTTCAGCCCACATGGTGCAGTGCATATGGGAGGTCTTGATGTTTATGCGGGGTTTCTATGCGCTCGTAGCGCTACTCTTACTATCGGCTTGTGAAGCATCGGACGCGGGATCAGCAGGCGAAACACCACCAACCGCAGAACAAACTGCAACACCAGTCGTCACGCCAACGATGGCCGCTGGAACAACGCGGATTGATGCGGCAGGTATAGCTCAAGTCTGGGTTCCTGCTGGCTGTTTTATGATGGGAACAGACCCAGCGACACTGACTGAAACACCACCTGCATGGGCCCGTGGCGCACTGGATAGCGAGCAGCCACAACACGAAGTTTGCTTAACCAAAGGCTACTGGATCGACCAATACGAGGTTTCTAACGCCGACTACCAGAAATTTATTGACGCTGGCGGCTATGAGCAGGAACAATATTGGTCGCCCAACGGCTGGCGCTGGCGTAAATCTCGCCGCAATGTGCCGATTGAATGCCCAGATCAGCAGTCAAATCATCCACGCGTTTGTATTACATGGTACGAGGCCGAAGCCTACAGTCGTTGGCGTGGCGGTCGCTTGCCAACCGAAGCCGAATGGGAATACGCCGCCCGTGGCCCAGAATCACGGATCTATCCATGGGGCAATAGCTTCGATGCGACTCGGGCTAACGTGATTGATAGTACCGGACTCGTCGCGGTTGGCAGCTATCCCAATGGGGTAAGTTGGGTTGGTGCCCATGATATGGCTGGCAATGCAATGGAGTGGGTGCAGGATTGGCTTGATATTGGCTACTATGCAGATCGCGTGCGTGACGACCCACCAGGCCCAGCCGAGGGTATGCGGAAGGTCGAAAAAGGTGGCTGGTGGGGCAGTAATGCCTTTGTTGCCCGCTCAGCCTACCGCCACTTTGAAGATCTGCCAACCTATCAGGATCATCATATCGGGGTGCGCGTCGTGACTCCATAACCACGACCATGGACTGGTCACGATCATCTGTTAGATCGTGACCAGTCCAGCGATGATTACCTGCTAGCGACGTTCAAACGTTACCCGCGCCACGCCTTCAATCATCTGCAGTGCAAAGCTGCCACTATGAACTGGTTGATTGAGGGTTTGGCTCATCTGGCTGGCAAGCTGGGCAACATCCAGAATTTGGCGCTGTTGATCATGCCATGCTAATGGCCGAATCTCACTGCCATTGCGCAACGTTTTGTGCCAACCATTGCTATCGCGATCAAGCCCAAAGTGGATAGTTTGCGCATGTTGATGGATACTGAGGCTCGCTAACTCATCAGCAAACAGCAACAGCAGCATATTTTCACCAAGTCGAATTGTGTCTTCGTTTAAGTGCTCCAAGCGGCTGCCAGCGCTCGATTTGGCTTCAATTTCTAGCGCTGACCAGCCAGCAATTACACTCGAACGAATCGCAAAACCAGAAATACTGGTAGGTAAATTCAGCTGCTGCACAATTTGCAAACGTAAATAGCCATCGTTCCCATGGTCGATATTAGCCCGACCAATACTCAAAGCCCCATCAATTAATGCTGCCAGCCAAGCCCGATCGAGGCTAAAAAAGCGAATGCTTTCGAGTGGCAATAAGCGCTCATCAGGAAACAATGAGCTAAATGGCACACCTTCGAGCAAACTCAGTCGCCGCACAAAATTCATAATCGCTGGCGGAATTGGCTCGCTTAACGAACGCGCTCGAACCTGACGACCAAAGCTAGGCAGATGATCGTAGCGGGTGTTACGCGCTTGTAAGCGGGAAACACTTTGGCTCGCTTGTTGGCTTTTCCAAGCATACAAGGCTTGGCTAAATTGCTGGTTTTGTAAGCCGAGCAATCGCCCCAACTCCCACGCCGCCGCATATGAAACATCAAACACGCCTACCCGTTGATCAAACCGCAACAAGCTATCGGCACTGACCGCATGGGGATAATTGGCAGCAGCCACCTGCAGGGATGCACGCAACGGGCCATGATACCAGGCAACCGTTTGTTCGCCATTGCGCAAATGATGCGGTAACAACACCGCACCCTGAGCCAAAAATGCATCAGCATGAGGGTTGTTGATGCTGGGCAAGCCAATCGTTGCCACATCCAAATGGGTCAGCAATTCTTCAATCCGCTGACCTTCAGCCACACAAGCAAACTGCCAACTATACAAGCTCACCAAACGAACCATCGTTTCAGCACTTGCCCCAGCAGCCATAAACCCTGTTTGATCATAGCGTTGCTCAAGCGACACCAAATGGACAGTGCTCATCCGATCGGCTTGGGGAATTCGGTTGGCCCAAACCACCGCCTGTTCATTTACGTCAACTCGCCGCACATGGGTCAGCAACGGTAAATCAGCAAGCGTTGGCAACAAGGGTTGCAAAGTAGCCCAAGGTAGATCAATCACCGTTACCAAATCCGCAGCCGTTTCGTTCGATTCGCTGGTCGGCAGCTGATACAGCACTGTCGGATCAGCTAAATCTGCCCGTTTCAACACCTTGGGAGTCGGTTTTTCGTCCTCATTGAAGACTAAAAGCGCCAACCAAGGCAACTGGCCACTAGCCTGCGCCGTGCGTTCCCATGGCAAGGTCGAGCGGGTCAGCATAATGTGTGGCAAAGTTGTCGAATGATCACCCGTACTGCCAACTGGCGGAAAAACCGCGCCAATCAGCGTTTCGGGCAAGCTCCAACGCTCGCCACTAATCAACATTTCGCCAGTCGTCCGATAGTCCGTTTGGCGAATTGGCTCAGCTCCAGCAGGCAATTGGCCAGTTGAGCTCAGGGTTTGGGTAACCGTCAGGCTATATTTCCCAAGCGGTAAGGCTGGCAAATGATGCTCAGCAAAAATCAAATCGTTGCTCATCGCTAACTCCCTATTGTCCAGCTTCCAAGCTGCGGTACATCAGCCAAACCATCAAGATATTCGTGATTGATCCTGCAGATTGCGGTTTGCCCCAATGCTTGCAACAATTGGCTGCGGGCCGTCTGCACCTCGGCGCTAGCAAGGTTGCTCCGCATCATCAACTCACGCTCGGTTGGCGTTTCAGCGCTAGCTGTATAGTTCACCGCTGCCTTCCAAGCGAATGTTTCAGGCTTGGCTTCGGGTACAAAGAGCAAGGTTTGCGGGTCAATTCCAGCGGTTTCACCCTCGCTATGGGTGGCAATCGGCACAATGCGCACTCCACTCAGGGTATTATCGACCAAACTAGGGCTATTTGGTTGAGGGATGAAATTATCGCCCCAAAGCGCTGCTGGAGCATTTTTGTGCAGCAACTCAAGCTGAAAATGCTGCTCAGCTGGTTGATCATGCAGGCGAATGCTGATCGTACAAACGGAATTCAAATGCCCCAACGGAAGATTCAACGGCGCAACCCCAAGCTGGGTATTACTGGTAGCCAGATTGATTGAGTTTGAGCCAAGCATCAATGTACTAATCGGAACCGCACTTGCCAGGTTTAAGCTCAATTCCTTAGGATTGATCAACCATGGTTGTTGTTCGGCCTGAGCTTGATTGCTAACGCTCAAACCACGCTCAACCGTCAAACTCAAAATTTGCTGGCTTGCTGGTAAAAACGAAGCTTGAAACTCGATCCAGTTAATTGGCTTGGGCAAGGCTGGGGCAGCGGCACCAAATTTAATCTCAAACGAGAAGATTTTGAGATCCAGTTTGGCGATACCAGAAAATTCTGGCCCCCAAATGTGCAAATCTGCGCCGATATCGACTGAAAGCCGATGCGTGCCAAGGAAATGGAGTGTGTAGGAAACCCCAATATCGACATACAAATGCACATCGTAGTGAAACGGCTTCCATGCGATCAGAAAATCGATGCCAGCCTTGAGCCATGCTTTGAGATCACCGCTTTCCCAAGTAAGTTGCAGCTCGCCGCCCGCCATCATGGCCGAGCCGTTCATGGCAAAATATAGACCGCCCTTGAGCGAGAGGGTGTCGGCAAGCTGCCAATTTAAGCCGAGTCGAGGCACTTTGGGGTAGTGGCTAGGCACGTTAAATTGGGGATGATAACCACCCAAGGTGATCACAAAATCGCCAGTGTGCTCAGCCCCAAACCAAGCCGCAATCGCAAAGCCCCCGGTTATTCGGCAATTGCGGTCGAGAATAAATGATTCCGAGGTGAGTTGACCACTAAGCTCAACATAGCCATGCAACAAATCCAGCGTTGCTTTGAGCGCCAATTGCAATGAAGCTAATGGATCAACATCCTTCATGCCTTGGGTTGGCGGAGCAGCCACCGTTGCCAAGCCCAATAAATTCACCTCAAGTTGGCTCGAACCAACCGAGATCGTCAGCAAAGCAAAGGCATCAAGCACTTTAAAGGTTGTAAAGTGCAAACCCGCTGCGAAGAACAATTGCCCAGTTGTGGGCGGCACATATTGGTGTAAGGCCAACAATTCATCGGTAATCGTCGTGCCATTGGGCCGAATGCCAAGCGCTTCGCTCACAAACGGAAACTTGAGCAAATCGCCAACTGGTGGAATATTGAGGGCGCGATTGAAACCAAAACCTGCTGCTAAACCCATCACAAAGAAGTACGGCGGGCCACCAATCGGCGTATTCAAGGCGGCATAAACAAACAGCGAAGGCCAACCTTTGTAGGTCGAATAACCGCCCATCGCCGCTAAGCCAAATGACGAAGCGCGAATAATCGCCATGCCTAAATAGTCGTCGCCATCGGCACTTGGCACCCGCAACAATGCGCCGCCAATTTCCAGCGGCGGGCGTTTAAAATCGATCCCGATGCCACGTAAGGTAAAATGAAGCTCAAATTTATCGATGCGTGAACCAACTCCTAAGCCTTGCATGCTCAAGGTCAGGCCAGCAGCACTCAGCGAGGCATCGATCAAAAACCACAGCACACTATCGCTATACTGCACCCCAATCCGCTCGAAATGCACTGGGCCTAGCGATTTTTGAATATTAAACCATTGGGCAGTATCGGTGCTACTACTCCCAGCTTGGGTTGGTGTGGTCGGCTTGGTTGGCGCAGTTTGATCTTGGCCAGCAATTGGCAAATTCAAGGCTTGGCGACTACTACCAAGTTGCAATTTAGCCGTAATATTCAAGCCCTTGGTCAAATCTTGGTCGGGCAAGCCAGTAACCGTCTCTGGCAACAAAGCATTCAAACTGACAATGGTCGTTTTGGGGATCTCCCCCGAAACCACCAACACCTGTAAATTCTCAAGCCCAACTGTCCAATCAGGCGGGAACTTCGAGCCAATCAAGGGCAAATCGGCCAAACTGATCCGTGCGCCAAGGTCAAAGCCAAACACAAAGACCTTCACATTACCCGTGTTATCGAAGAGAAATACCACATCTTTTAAATCGATTTGAATATCGGGGATGGCGCTGGGCACGTCAGCCCAAACATAGCCCAATAGCTCACGCAGATGGATGGCCGCTTGTTCAGCGCTATGGCTATAGCTGGCAATAAAGGCGTTATGGCTGGGGTCGTGATGAAAGCGCAGATCGAAAATCAAGCTGCCTAGGGTCATATGCCCGCTGAAATCAGCTTTGATGCCATTTGATTCGTGAATAATCGCCAGTTTGAGCAGCAATGCCACATGCTGGCTAGCTGAAACCGGAAAATCAATCTCACAATCAAAGGTTGTATCAAATGAGCCAGTATTCAAGCCAGCATGAATATTTTTGATAATCAAGCCAGTTAACGGTGTGGGCAAGGTGATTGCGCCAAATTTACTGGCCAAATCATCAATCAGCTGGCCAATTGGAATTGGTTGCTCATAGCCAGTGCTGCCAGTTAAAGCCCAGCCTGCTTGGCTTGATTGATACTCCCCTGTAAGGGTTACGGTTATTTCAAGTAGATCAAAGCCAACTTCAATGCCAAGATACACACCATCAGCCGTTGCATAATTCAAGCCTACTGCTAAATCGGTAAGGCGCAATTTGCCTGGCACAAGTTCCCATAAATCGCTGATTCCAGCGTGAAACGTAAATCCTTCGCTTGATACACCAAAATAGAGATCATAAATATTCAATTCAGGCAAATGCGCCGAATGACCAAGCGTCATCTCAAGCAATTTGGCCACATGCAAGGTCGTGCCTTCGCGCAAATGGGCTTGAAATTCCCAATCAGGCAAATTGGTTGAAATATCCAAAATTGCTGTATCGAGCACAACTTCGCCACTCACCGCCAAAAATGGCTTAATTTCAGAGCTAAGTGGCTCGGATAAACGGAATGCGAGCAGAATATTGCCAATCGATGCTTTGCTACCAGCTGGAAAGGTTAAAATATCCCAGGTTGTGGTTGATCGAACATCAAGCCCAATCAATGAAATTTTATGTGGATTCTGATAATCGAAATCGAAAAAGAAATCACTCAGGGTAAAATAATCTTCTACGTGCAAGCCTTGAGGAATCAGTTGCCCCAAGCTATAGCCATGGACCAAACTTGCCAATTCATCAAAGCCAGCTTGCAGCACTTGGTTCAGATCAAGCCGAAAATGCAAATTTTGAGCTAAATTACGGGCATAGACCGCCAAACCAAGATTATAGGTTTGCTGCTGCGCATGAAAAGGAATTGAGGTGGCCAAAACCAAGGCTGGAATCAACTGGCTCGGCGGCTTGAGGCTAGGCACAAGCTCACTTTTCACCCCCAACACAACTTGATTGACCTGGAACAGGCCAAGATCAGTTGGCCCAAGCACTGGGGCATCAAGCTCGATCGATTGCAAATTGGCCCCATGCTTGGCTAACTCAAACGCGCCAGTAAGCTCATGGGTTGGCTGACCAAGCAAATTGGCGATACCGCCAGCTAAATGGGTAAAATCAGCAACACCAGTTAAAGTTAATGCTGGGGTCGGGTGCGAAACCAAGCGCCATTGTGGGCGAGCCTGAAACGGCAACTCGGCCAGCCATGAGCCGTTGACCTCGGCAAACGCTAAGCCAATCGGATTGGGCAAGGCTGCCTCTGCTGCCAACTGGACATGCCACACCCCAGCAACAAGCTGGAATGTACAGGTTGTCGTCAAGCCCTTGAATGGCGTGCTCAAGCCTTGTCCAACGATCGTATAACGTTGAGCAGCAGCATCTTTGCCAATTTCTGGCACATGCTCAAGGTGAAGCTCGCCATTAGGCAAATAATCATCAGCTAATTTTGTTAATATCAGGTCATTTAATTGATTGAGAGCAAATTTAAACACCTGATTACTCAAACTTGCCTGTAACATTGCCTCTAGTTGCGCAAAATCCATAAATTACCTCCTTGAAAGAATAAGCGTTTAGAGAGGCAATGTAAAAGTATAGTAGAGCGTGCCATCAAGCATCGAGGTTTGCCAAAGATTATCGGTATAAACCTCGCGATTAAGCATCCAATTCGGGTAACTAACTCCATAATCGCCCTCAGTATCATCAAGGTAATGCCAGAAATTACTACCAACAAAGATTGTTTTATCATCCTCATCAAAATCTTCTTCATTCTTAATCGTTTGTTGCATTGTGTTGGATAATGTATTAAAGGCTGGAGCATCCGAGCGCCACGAATCTAATGCATGTTGAGGTTTGCCACCCGTCACAATATTAGTCCAACGACGCATAATTTGGCGTTTTGGAAGCCGATGATGATGTTCCAAAAACTGTACACTAATAACCGCAGCATTCGGATCAGTTTTATTAACAAAGGCTTGAGATGAAGACGTATCCGACCCATGATGTGGAACTTGAATAAGTTTTAGATTCGCAATGGCTGCATCATGGTTATCAAGCAGAAATTGCTCGGTATCAATCGTTGCGTCACCACAAATCAAGGCTTTATGGCCATCAAATTCGAGTAAGGTTACAATTGATCCCGAATTAATCGCATTACTTGGTGAGCCAGATTCATGCGGAACACTAGCAGCAATAATGCTAATACTCCAATTTTTATTACCAACAGTACTCGTACCACTAAGGATGGTTAATCGATTATTCACAATATTTTTCTTAATTGCGTCATTTTTACCATACCCTAAAACATTATTCCATGTATTTACAAACGAATTTGTTTCATTAATGACCACCTCGTTAATCAAAGGTTTGCCAAATTTCTTTTTTAACACAAAATCTTTGATCGCATAACGTTGGAGACATCTATTTCGCAACGTTTCATTTTTATAGGAATAAGGGTTACTGTAATAGATACGGTTAATTTGCACATGCGGAGATGGATCGTTAAACAAGAAGGTCCCCAACTGATTGCAATGATCGCCATCATGATGGGTGAGGATCACTGTATCAATTAAGTTAGTCACTCCGATCAAATTGCGGAGCAAGGCTCTACCACTAGTAATTAAATCATCATCAAAGCCACGATCACTGCCGCAATCGATCATCACAACTTTATCGTCGGGGCATTTAACCAAGGTGCAATCACCCTGACCCATTGCCAAAAAGTACAGATCAAATTTTTCTTGGGGCATAGTTGGCAACTCCTCAATTAAACTTTCATAATGAAGGCGAGCGCATAGAATGGCGGGCGATTTTCGTGGGCTTGGCTACCACCAACCTCACCAATCATCAGGCCGTGGCTATGGGTACCAGCATTATCGGTATTGACCCGGCCACGCCAGCGTTCATCGTTAGGGTCGGCGTTGCGGCCACCACCAAAACCCATATCGACGGTAGTATCGCCCCAATGGTGACGGCGACGTTTGGCTAAGCCATCGGCATCAGTGCCTTCAACCCAATGGCTATGGTCGCCTGCGGCATTGGTTGAACCGCCATGGGTGTGGCGCGGCATTTGATCGAGGGTTAATGCCACTACATCGCTGCCGCCAGTTGTACCTTGATTCGTACCATAAACACTGAGGTTGCCACTATCGTAATTGGCCCCAGCTCCAACAATAAAGCGGTTGCGCAAATCAGGGGTGCGCAAGCCGTTGGCTTCGCGGCCATCACAAATCGCCCAGCCTTCAGGCACTTCCATGCCCGACCACATTTGAATGGTGCCACATGGAATTGGGCTGCCATTGGAATAGGTTCCTTGATGGCTCAACGTCAGGCCAGAGCCAAGCTTCAAGGTGCGATCATCAGCATTAAAAACGGCCACCAGCACTGCCCGGCCTTCAAGATTGAAAGGCTTGGCATAATGCACAATTCGTAAACTGGTGGTACTGGGGCTGGTGCTGGGAGTATAAATCGCATATAACGCTTCCCAATCACGCAATTCGATGCCATCACTCACTGGTCGTTCGAGGTTATCGTAGCAATCGGCAGCAGGAATTGGTGCAGTTGGATATGCAATATTAAAGTGTCCAACCGGAAAGCCAGTATGCCCCATACTAATCGCCAAAAAGCGCTGCGTCCAGCGAACTTTACGGTTGCGCCAGCTAATTCGACCACCACCGCTCAGTGTCGTTTGAGCTACCAAGGTGTTGTAGCCCGCTCCGCTGATAAAGCCATTTTCGCCAAGTGCAAGCGTATTTTGAGTTTGCCCAGCGTTACTAATAGTGTTCATCGAGGTTTTGGTAATTGTCGTCGTTAAGGTGGTATCGTTGAAACCTTGCAGCTCGTGCACCACAACATACAGGGTCGTATTGCCTTGCGGGTGGGTCGTCACGATATTGTTGATCTGTAAGTCAAGCGCTGCGCCTGGAGCCAAAGCCACATCGCTGAGTGGACGACAAACCCACGTCGTTTGACCAGCTTGCTGTTGACGTTGCACATCCCAGCCCGCTACCTCAATCGTAATCGCATTAATTTGGTCGGGCGTTGCCAAGGCCCATGGCTCAGCACTGGCACTGCCATCAAACCGCACAATTAAGTGGCTCTGTGGCTCGGATTGATTAAAGTGCAATGTGCTATGGGTTGAGGTGTTACTTATTCGGGCAACTAAATGGTTGGGCTGGTTGGTGTTGAGAATTGTTGCACCGTTGCTCAAACTCAGGTGCAACGGCAAATCCAAGGCACTATCATCGGTACTAATACTAATGCGTTGCAGACGACTTCCGTTTAACAGACTTATTTCACCAACATAGCGTAAATTACTATATTGCATTTCAATTTGGGTTGAGTGGCTGCCATCTTGAGGCAAAACCGTAATCCCACTCAGTGCAAAGCGCAAGGTTTGATTGGGAGTTAACGTTTGAGCCTCGGTCGAGCGAACAAGGATATTCATGCGGCCATCGCTCATTGACTGAGTGCTAACCTGCCAAGCCGGATGATCAATTGCAATTCCAGTGTTAATTGCCAATAAATTGGGGCGAAAACTAAAACTGAAGTGTTGCTGTTGCGCTGGAGCACTGCGATCAAGCGGCGATAATTCGATGCTTTGGGCGCTGGCATTGGTCAGGGTCAAGGTCAATGGGTTTGTGCCAGGGTTGAGATTTGGCTCTTGCTGCGAATTCAGCAAATTGAAATCAAGCGGATAACTTGCCCGAAACACCATGCGAGCGACCCGATCATGGGCGGCAATATCGGCCACCGCAGCAGGATCAAGCGCCTGATTGTACATTCGCACATGCGCCAAGCATCCATCAAACAAATTATCGACTTTGCCAAGCCAATAGCTACTGGCTGGCACATAGACTTCGGCAGGGGCTGGTCGTTCGGTAAAGGCCACCCCATTGCGATAGATTGTATAGGCCGTGCCCGATTTAACCCAGGCCACATGCACCCACTCATTTGGCTGAGCAAAAAAGCCTGCTAATTCATAATGAAAGCGAGTTCCATCAGACGAGTAACTATCAAGATGCAAACCACCATCACCCATCACCCACATACTTGGTTTGCGATACAAATCTTCGGCGGCTTGCTTGCCAATAAAACCATGGTAGGCTCCATCGAAGCGGGTTGGCCGCACCCACAACGCCAGCGTAAAATCGCTGGCACTGGCAAATGGATTGGCTAACTCGACCCAACTTTGACCATCAAAACAGGCGCAACTGCCAACCTGATCATCAGGCACAACCATCACATTGCCGTGAATTGTGCCATGATTACGGTTGCCCGAAAGATCGCTGACGCTGGTGTTGTTGATGCCCATGCTATCAAGTGGTAAATAAAGAGTTAATGCTTGCGCAAATGGATTTGTCATAATTAATAATGCTCCTAAAAGCTAAATTTGCTGAGCTTGCGGTTGCAGCCGGAGCCACCCTTCGCGCAGTTGTAAGCGGCGGGCAAAGCTGGCTTGGCCATCAGGCTGATGCAAATAGGTCGTTTCAAGCAAATATTCAAGCGCTGGTAGCAATGGTTGAATAGTGGTCGGCACTTCGGCATGAGGCCGCTGATCGCGAGCCACGACTAAAGCCGTCGAAGGATCGATTGTGGTGAGCCAGCCTGCATTGTGCAGCCACTGCCAAACCTCAGCAGCTTGCTCGCCTACAAAAGCTTGCACAGTGGCAAAAGACAGTTGGCCTTGTTGACCAAGCACACGCCAAGTTTCGGCGTGGCGCTCAACCCACTGCCAGCTATAGCCTGGCACAGTTGGCTGCGGCAAGCGCACAATATCATCACTCAAAATTGGTGCAGTTAGGAAGCTCATCGCCAACGCACCCAAGGCATCTTGATATTGCTCTGCCGGAATCGAGATCGATTTCAAGGGATTGATGCCTGAAGCCACATGCACATGGCCACGTGGATCGACCAGCATGGTTACAATCAGCGCTGGATCAAGCGGCGATAATGGAATATTCAGTGGGGCTTCGCTATGGGTTTTGAGCAATTCATGGGCGCTGGTATGCACTTGCGGCAAATAGAAATTAACATCATCCGTCAACCAATAGCCAATCAAGCCATCGTTAAAGCGATGATATTCGCCTAGCCGTAAAGGCACGCGAGCATAGGCAAAACGGTCGTTATCACGCTGGCTGGTTTGTAAATCGGCTCGCAAGCTATTCCACGATTGATCTAAAGCTGGTAGACCTTGCAATTCCACATCTAAACTAGCTTGCACCAACGCTAAAGGATGGCCAATCAATAAGGCCAATTGATTATGTTGAGTGGCTTGTTCTGGGGCAATCGTCTGAGCCGCTTGCTCGATGCCATCAAGCCATGCCTGCAAAAAGTCGCTGCCTGCAGCAATCAAACGCTGGACGGTTTGGCGCAAAATTGGCTGCTCAATTGCTTCAGGGGTCGCCGGCTGGGTATTGGCGGGGGCCATCTGCCAATGGCCACGCCGATCAATCAAGCCCAGCGCCTGCCCATCAGCCGCATAAATCTCAACACTCTGGTCAAGCAGATTCGGCAAAAACCATCCACAAATTGGGCTAGTCAGCGGATGATCGTTCATCTCAAGCTGTTGATCGGCGGCAGCCAGCCAGCGCAAATTAACCCGTGAAGGCTGAACAAAGCGTGGTGGCAACCAAACCAGACTTGGGTTAGCGGGAGTTTGCATCGCTTCAGGTCGGATAACCTGGCTACAATCGAGATCATGCACCTGACCAAAATTATCGACCAAGCGCAAACGTTGCAGCCGCACAGCGCCCGTGCGAATTGGCAGAAAATCGTTCAACGGCTGGGGGGCAGCCCAATTTTCGGCGGCAACTGCTTGGGCAACTTGGGCCGTAAACGCCTGATAATCGGCAAACCCCAAAGGCTCACGAATCGGCAGCTGATAGGTTTGGCGCTGCATCAATAACGCTGCATTGAAACCACCCAAGCTTTGAGCCAAACAATGAAAATTCGGATGATTAATATGTTCAGCCGCCTGCTGATAAATTGAAAAACTACTATCAGCCAGCGCAGATTGTTGAAATGCAGCGAGCTGGCGTTGATATTGGGTTGCGGCGTGACCTGTCAGCAGCGAAAAACCACTATATAACGAGGCCGAGCGAGTTAAATGTTGGCGTTCGGGCACAATCTCTAGGTCAACTGCCTGCTCACCAAGGCTATAGTTAGCACTAAACGCCTGCTCAATCGCTTGATTATGGCCATCGATCGTATTCAGGCCATCCAGCGGAAATACTTCAACCTCCCATTCCAAGCGCAGCGGATGCCAAGGCTGGCACTCCCAGCGACTGACCACCGTTGGATCGGCGTTGATCAATTGATCAAACACTGCTTGCAAGGTTGCTGGGTTCTGCCAAAGTTCGGCCAGTTCATGCCCAAACAGAAGTTGGCACGTCAACAACCCATCGGCTCCATGGCGATCGCTGGGCTTAGCCGCTGCACCAATTAACAACACAACTGGCTCGTTTGGTTGCCAAAAACGTGGAGCCGAAGATTGCCGTAACACTAATTGTTGATTGGCAGGTAGCGGCTGATTATAGGTAGCTAAAATCTGTTGAACAGACTGAATTGCCTCAGCAACTTGATAGGCAAGCGAGCCTGCGGCTGATGATCCTCCATTGGCGAAAAGCTCGCCATCAGCATCAAAGCCAATTTGCAACTCACCAGTTGCCGCTAAGGCTTGGGTTAGTTGGCGCATGGGATAGTGCTCGATAAACGAACGTACCAAGTCGCTATCAGGAAAATTATCAATCGCACCCTCAGGCGGGTAGGCCGCCACCATATATTTGTACCAATCGGCAAACAGCTGTTCGCGACGCTGGGTTACTTCATCATTGGCCCGATCGTAGGCTGCTTGGGTACGATTAAGCTGATTGAGTGCATGGGCAAGTTCACTGGGCAAACGAACCTCGGTTTGATCTTGGGCTTGCTCGCTTGATGCACGCGGGCGCAAAAACCAGCGAATTCCACCATTTAAGGCATTAAAGCCCTTTTCATGGCGCAATTCATAAAATGCTGGTCCAATATCCAATACCCGATGATCCAACCGATCAGCCAACAAGGCCGCTTCAAGCTGATCTTCGGCAATTGATTTTTGCTCAGGGGCTAAAGTTGCAGCCAAATAGGCCGAAAGCGCTTCCGTGCCAGTTGTACCAATGGCCACACTCATCGGCATTTCCAGCGCCAGATTGGGCTGAAGCACCGAAGTAGCAATTGCCAAACGACCATAACACAAGCTTGAGTCGGGCAGATGGTCTGAATCGACGCTATATTGCCAGCGAAAATTCGTTTGAATCGCTTGCAACAAGGCTGGGGCGAAATTCAGCCCAGGCTGCGCAATCAGTTGGCGAATCGGATCGTCATTGAGATCGCTATACCAACCAAGCAGATCATAGGTTGTGCCTTCGGGAGGTAAATGTTGCCACTCGGCATCGTGAAAACCAAAGACACTAAAACTATTGGGATAAAACGAGGCAAAACTTGGCTCGCCAAACCCAAGCACGGTTAAATTTGGATAGCGCTCGCCTGCAGGAGCGTTCAGCCATTGCGCCAGTGGCAATGTGCGACCAAGAAAGCGAAATGGGCGCTCGGCTTGAGGATTAGCACTAGGAATCGCCACAGCATGGGTGTTTAATCGGGCATCAATTGGGTATAAATAATCACTTTCGATCACCCATTGAGTTAATTGCCCATCGGCCAAGCGGCGCGAAAGCAACCAACGATTGGGCACACGTGGGAATCTAATGCCATCAGCAGTTTGGCGGCCAAAACCCAAGGCATCGGGCAACGACCAGTGCAAATGCAAACCAGCGTGCAAATAAAAATTGCGATTATCGAAAGGCTGCACAACCGCATTTTCACTAATAAATGCTTGGGCTGCATTATGTTCGAGCGACCCATCGCGATATGGCAACCGCATTGGGTCAACATTTGGTTGAAGTACAAGGCGATCTGTGGGGCAGAATAACCCATCAAGCTGAATTGGAACGCACAAAAAATCGGTCACACAACAACTCCTTCCTGGGCCGAACGATGACCACATGGGGAAACAAAGAGCAGGCAACCGCGAGTTTCATTCGCTTGCCTTGCTAAAATCGATTGAAATAGCGACGAAAGAACAAACACACTCAGCCCGCCAATCCGTAGGATTATGGATTGGCTTACTCTCTTAACGTTTGAAAGGCATCATCCCTGACATCGTTGCCATTACTAGTACGGATAACAGTGCTTAGGCCTATTGTTGGGCAACCAAGGATTTGATGGTGACTCTACTTAAACGTTAGGCATTTTTTGGTATAATGCTCAGGCCTATTTGATATGAAACGATCGCATCGTATTCTTCATCGTACCAATCGGTATCCCAAGGCTTGTTAGCTTTTGTACGAGGATGCAGCCATGCCGGAATTTCTGGAGAACGTCGGCAAGTATTGGCATGAGACCAAACGACGCTATAATTGGCAATTTATTACAGCGTCCGAGGAACTCAATTTTATTCAAACAATCGCCGAAAGCATCGCCCCAACCTCAGACCCCACCAGCATTACTAATGCAATTAAACATGGCTACAATCGGCTGATCTACGACACGATTGTCTTTGCCATCCACAACCCCGATGATCCGGTTGCGCGGAGTGCAGCCAATCGGGCATGTGCCGAGATTTGGTGCATAGCTCGCAATATTGCCATCGCCAGAGGCGTTGATCAAGCAGATATCGAGGATATTGCCCAAGAGGTAACGCTGCGGCTCATCACCAACCCTGAAAAGGTTGAGAAACCTCACAAGTTAGCTGCTTGGATTGGATACCAAGTCTTAGATTTTCGTAAACGGTTCTATTCTGGCAAGCTCAGAAGTCAGCAAGTCGCGCTTGAAACAGCCGAGACGGCGGCAAGCACAATCGATGTAGAAGCGTTGGTCGAACGGCATTTGATGCTTACCCTATTTAAGCCCTTACTAAAGGAAGTGCTTTCGAACGCGCAGTATGTTATAATTTGTAAGCATCTAATTGATGGCTCACCACCTCACGAAGTTGCGCAACAACTCAATGTTGATCCTCATACTATCCACTCACAAAAATATCGTGCCCTGAAGATCATCCGAAACCACCCCAAGTTGCGTGAATTGCTGGAGAGTATCCATGAACAACAATAAAAATGTAAATCCTCCATTTCGGCTCTCACTTGATGAGGCACGCAATAAGTTGCCAGCCCTAGTAGCAGCAGAACTCGATAATGAGCCTGATCTGGAAACGCGCTACGCCGATGTGTATGCAGCGCTGGATTTCTACGATGATCTGGTTGATGAATACGATGAACTTTATTACACGCTTAAAGAATATGAAACGCAGCCAGTGATCGACCATCACATTAGCCCACCAATCGATTTGTTTGATCGGGTTTATCCGCCTAAAAAAGCGGCTGGGCCATCGTTGCTCGAACGAACCAAGGCTATATTGAGCCGCTTGGTGCTGCCATTACCAGCCTTAGCCCAACCAAAAGCTGCAATCCTCAGCTTAGATGATGAAGATTTGGAATATATTTATGATGTGATTGAACACCCACCAGCAGCAATCGATCTGTCGGTGCACGTCTGGCTTGAAGTTATCTCCGCTACGCAGTTGGAAATTGTGGTTACTTTAGCCCCAGCGAGCGGGCCTCCTTGGACGGTTGCCGTCTTGCTTGGCGATACTGAGCTTCCGATCATTGGCACGAATAGCGCTTACCATGAAACTCGCTTTGGACCATTAAGCAGCTTTCCCACCACAAGCATTACGCTGGTAGCAATTCCTAACCCAGCTTAGCCCGCCGTTCACGATCAAAACTGTAGATCATGGTCAGCGCAGTTACCCCCATCGCTGCGCTGCCCAAACCTGAACTCAAGATAAGCCCAACCAGACTTTGACCATAGGCGGTCAACAGACCCAATGGCACAATAAAGAGCAGCAGGAGCATCCCAAGATACACCGACAACCAGCCATTCTTGGCTACATACAGTTGCGGATAAAGCCGCCAATTGTTATGCGCAGCACGGCTTTCCGAGCGGGCAACCACATAGCCCCACAAGCTCGACCAACCAACCAGCCCCAGAAAAAGCGCTTGCCAAATCGGTGGACTGATTAATTCGCCAATGCTCAAAAACAGCCCACCAAGCAATAATGCCCCAGCCCAGCCGCCAATCGCATAGCCTAACAACATTCCACCACGGCTAGCATAACGACGAGCAACAATTTCATGCGGCGCTAAATGAGGGGGCCGCCAACTGGTCATAAAGTGATCAACCAGTAGGGTACAAGTCACCCCAATTATGGCCCACAGAAACGCTCCAGTGCGCAATAGTTCAAGATTGACCCTCAATTGACTAGGCCAAAAGATTGCGCGACTCAAGCCACCAATGATCAAGCCCAAAGCGAGCACAATCACCGCAGCTCGAAAACCACGGCGATAGGAAGGGGAAAGTAACCGCGCATCAAGAAAATCGGCCAAACGGGTATGCCATGCTGGGCGTTCACGTTGATCAGCTTGGCGATACACCACGGGAATTGTCCAATCGATAAACCAGCGATTGCCACTCAGCGCCGCCCGTGCCGCCGTGATCGCCCATTCGATCGTATGGCCTTCACGCAAGGCCGTATATAAAACTCCACAGAAGCGTGCGGCGGCATGTTGGGCAATCGCTCCTTGCATTCCAATAACCATTGGCACGCCAGCCCGCACCAAATCGTAGGCAATATTGCTAACAGTTGCCGTATTTTCTTCGGTTTGTTGCGCACCACTGCTATGACACACCGTTAAGACAACCAACTGAAGCCGTGCCGAAGCACTCAGAATCGGCCAAAGATCATGCGAGCTAACTCGATAAACCACCTGTTGATTATTCAGAATATAGGTTACAAGCATATCATGACGCTGTAGTTTGGCTTCGGGCTTGGGCGAATGCCCATGACACAACAATTGGACAATTTGAGGTTGATGTTCAAGCAAGCGCTTATGCAATGTTTCAATCGTATTTGGATCACTGCTCCACCAGCGCTCAAGTGTTTCGCCAGCAAACAAGGGGGCTAATTCAGCAATAAACGATCTGGTATCGATTGGCGAGCGGACTAACGGTGCCGCAATAACTTGTAACGCTAAATTACGGTCAATTGTAATTGGCTGATAGGGCAGCATGCTCGAAACTTGGCGAATTAACACCATATGATGGTGCAAAAACAAAAAACGGGTTGAAAATTCAGCTTCATTTAGCGGCTCGATACCCTGGGCCGCCAGTGTTTGATGCGCTGTGGGAATCACCAACAACTCCCATGGTAAGTCAAGCAGGCTACGGGCATTCTCAGCAACATCGAGAATAACCCGTAAACCCTGTTTTGCTTGGCGTGATTGGGTTTGCCAAATACTGTCACGCAGAATAGTTTTTGCTGTACCAGGAAGCATTTGCAGCATTTGATTACCAAGTTGCCAAAGCTGGTGATAGTGTTCCTGAAACAAGGCGGGTGGCTTAATTGACGTATCCCATACCGTCATAAACTCTCCGCACGCCGATCGCAAGGCCCGCAAGGACTCGATCGAATCGGCAGAGTGGTAGACAGCCACAGCCGCAGCCTGTGTGAGCAACCTGGACATACTCGGATCTTCAGGCTTCGCATGGTTGTAGATGCTGTGATGAAAGTCTTTGATCAAGCGTTGATAGCGTTCGCGCAATTTGGTAATCGTTTCTAAACTAATTGGAATGTTATCAACCGCACCACCATCGGAAACCAAACCGCGCATTTGAACATTCATCTGAAAATAATTTGAAGCATTAAGATAGCCCTTGATCACCAGATCCACGTATTGCATCAATCGCTCCTTTCGCGGACTTTCATTTGGTTTAATGCCGCTGCCTACAGCCAACTTAGGTCAAGCTTTCAGCTTCCTTGAGAAAGCTCACATGGTCGGCTAACGTCAACATTAAACGGTTTGGCCAGATCTGCTCGGATTCATGCTGAAGCTCTGGAGGTTGGATGGCAGGCGCAGCATTATCAACCCACATGCTGCGTAATTCGCTAAGCTGCTTCAGCCAAGCCACTTCTGTGGAAGGAATGCGGGTCTCTTGTAAAATCAAGGCCGCATCGGCCCAGCGCCGCGCCAACAAAAGCTCAAAGGCCAGCGGTAACAAGACCTTCAGGCCAGGATCAAGCTGCATTGGTGCAGTTGCCGCTAGCCCAAGCCCGCTCGTGGCAAGTTCGTTAAGCCATGCACCTGGCGCTTGCACCGCTGCCAAGCGTGCATAACACTGGTTCAGATTACAATCACGACCCGCAATCGAGGCTGCCAGAAGTTCAGCCCCAGCCTGGGTTAAACTAAGCGCAAAAAACAGCCGATGCGCATTAGGATTGGTTGCATAGTCCTGCAAAAATCGAATAACCAGCCACCGATCAACCAAATGCTGCGAGCGAGCCACAATCCAATCACTCGCCAGCGTCGGCTGTTGTTGCGCCGCCATATGCAAAAGGTTCGTTGTGCCAGGTAAGGGCAGCAAGCGTAAGGCATCAAACTGAATCGGATGCCATGTCAACAGCTGAGCACGCACTCCAATTCGTTGTAGCACCCAGCCTAGCCCAACCTGCCCAAGCCACATCACTAAGCGCAACTGCGCCACGCCAAGCCCTAAAATAATGGGGGCAAAAAAAATCGCTAGGCTATTAGCAAAGGCCGGAGAGTACCAGATACCAAGCGCAGTTGCCGGAGCAATACCCAGCACCGCCCAACGCACATCTACTGATCCGCGTCGCTGCTGATTGATCAATAAATAATAGCTGAGGGCTATACCCACCAAATATCCCAACATCAGGCAAAAGATCACTGCTTGAGCACCAGATGCAGACCCAACCAGCGAAAGCCCAAGCATGCCGCCAACACCAACAACCACCAGCAGCGGGGGGCTTAAAACAACTTGGAATAGCCCAAACCAGAACAAAAAACGTGGCAGATAATCACTAGGCACCTGCTTGGTTAGAACCATACATGCGACACATGTACTGATCACGGTAAAAACGAGCTTAAGCAGAATGAGCCAAAGCACCATACCTAGATTCAGCCAAAGCAGCAGCACACTCAGCAACAAGCTATCAACAACCAGACCAAGCACCAACAACACTTTTGGTGCATATTGACGCTCCATCAGAGCCTTCGCTACCAAGGCCGGATTAAACAACAGCCTCCACCACATACGCCATAGTGCATTGATCATCGAATCCCCTCTGAACAGCAACGACATCGCCATATTGATTATGAAATTGCCGATTTTAGCAGGATAGATTTTTGGGCTGACTTCCTCTTCTTCAATGACTCCACAACGGGTGGAGCTTAGAAGAAAGGTGGTTCAGTATGGAACGGTTCACAAAAGCGGTGTTGATCGGAATCGTGGGCATAATCGTCGCTGGCGGCTCAATCAAAATTTATGTCAACGATCCGCCCCAAGTAACTTTAGACCCAGGTGGTTCTGGCGGTGGCATCGGTGATACAAATCCAACTCCTACGCCTGTGCCAACCCCAACCCAAACCAATGGCTAAACGCGATTAATCACCGACGCTGATCGACGGAATCTGCGCAGATGGCCATTGCGCCAGTGTTCCAGCCCCAACAACCTGAAAGCCACCCCAGACCAAGACTGCAGCTTGGCTGGGATCGTCAGATTCAAGTAATGTGCGTTGGGCCATTGCCAAAGCCGTTGCCCCATCATTTGGGTAGGCTAAATAGTGATAAAATAACCGCATCAACTCAACCACCCCGCTATCGCTAGTTTTCCACCCATTGGCTAGCACCTCACGTGCGCCACCAGCCAAAAAAGCGCGGCTCAAACTTAGCACTTCTTCGCCAAGCAACGTTTCACTCAGCGAGCCATCACATGTCGATAACACCACCGTCGCCCCAGCAAGCCGTAAATTGAGGATATCGTTGTAAAACATATCGCCATCCACAAGCTTAATATGGGCAAGTAACCCACGGGCAGCGATTAATTGCGCATGGGTTGCAATATGAATATGCCGAAAGCGTTGTAATAACCCAGCTTGACCTAGCTTCAACACGGCCACGCCTGTTGCTTCGGCTCCAAACAGCGTGCTGACGGGGATGGTTACTTGTTGCGCAACAACCCGCAGTTCTGCTTGAATGTGTGGCAACGCGTCCGCTCGCTCGCCAAAATTGTCACAGCCCAGCAATAACGCCTCAGTGCCCAAGCTTTGACGTGCCTGCAACCATGACCATGTGCCCAACGATGGAATAATCTGTGGAATACAGGTTTGGCAAAGTCGCTGTTGGTTGACCAGCAAAGCTGCCCAAGCAACCTGATGCAGCTTGGTACATGGTGTGATTAATAGGCGATGGTTTTGATGCAAGCGTTGCTTAACGACGCTAGGGATAAGTCGATCAGATAAGGCCCGAAGCTCGGCGAAAGGAGCAGCTTGGCTCAGAAACGACCAATCCTCATACAAAATTGAATGGTCAGTAAACGAGTTGGCCAAGCCTAATAACTCACAGAAACGCCGATCAATTGGCTGGCGAATAACCGTAATCTGCCCAGCATAGAGCGTGATAATCAGCAGATCGTCGCCTAATTGACTGTAGCCGAGCCATGTCCAATCCCCATCAAAGGCTTCATCAAGTTCGCCACAAACAACCTCAAGTGGCCGATCAATCGCCAAATCGGCAAGCGAACCTTCAAGGGTATGTCGCGCTTGAATTAAGAAATTGATATAATCGGCGAATAGTGCCTCTACGTGCTCATGACCAGCAGTTGGCTGCGTTAAGCTACTCAAACGGGCATGATAGCGCTGATCTTCCTCTGCCAAGTCTGGGTCAAACGCTAGTGGTAAACAACGCATTTGGCGATTTAACACCAATGCTCGTTGTTGCTCGATTAATTGCCATGCCAAGTTACTATTGGCCTGGGCAAGCGCCAATCGAATGGTATCGTGATACAGTTGCTGCGCTTGGGCAAAAATCGCACTCGAAGCATGTTCGCTACTCAAAGCTTGACGAAGTTGGGCAACAATGCCACAAGCAGCGATATATTCTGCCATGGCCCGCCCGCTAGCCCCAGCCTGTGCAGCACAATACCCTAAGCCATAATGACAACGCCAGCGATGGGTCGGATGTTCAAGCAACCACACCTGAGCTTGCGCTAACAAAGCCTGTGCTAGCTGCCAATTGCCTGTTTCAAGCATCAACCAAGCTTGACCAAGCTGACATTTGGCAATATTAATCTGATTGCCAATCGCCTCAAAACAAACAATTGCCTGATCGAAAAAGCGCTGAGCTTGGTCAACAGCACCAAGGCAGTGCCACGCCTGTGCAAGTGCCTCGTAAAACTCGCCAAGCTCTAACTGATCATCTAAGGCTAGCACTAAAGGTTGAATCGCGCCGAGCAAGTCGAGCGCAAGCTGACCATTGCCTTGATTAATCTGTAACAGGGCAAAATTGCGCTGAAGCACACAACTATCATAGGTACTCGAACGCGCTTGATAGACCGCCAACGCTCGCTGATAGGCCGATTGAGCAATGAGCGGCAGCCGCACATAATGGGCAATCACGCCAATATTTTGGTCGCATCCAGCCGCCAAATCGGGCCGATCAAGCATACGAAAGCTGCTACGCGCTGCAAGGTTAAACCGCAAACCCTGATCGTAGTGACCAATTCTGCTTAGTGCCAAGCCAAGTGCTCGCTGGCATAAGGCCGCATATAGTGGCATGCCCAAACGATTAAACCAGGTCATCGCCTGTTGAAGGTCGGCTACGGCATCTGCATAGTGTTCTTGACGATCAGCAATAAAGCCCCGCTCACGAAGGCATTTAGCTACATCAACCCACGCCTTGGCTTGTTGAGAAGCGTACAATGCCTGATCTAAACCCTGCTTGGCTTTGGTAAAAGCGCCAAGGCCTGCATTGGCAATCGCCACAATACGCATAAACCGACCAGCCACGAATTGCGGAGCAGTGGTCAGATGCGGCGCGATTGTGGCAGCCAGATCAAGGACAGCTTGATAGCGTTTAAGGTAATTAAGATGAATCAATTGATAAATTTGGGCCTCGGCAGCGGCGCGAGCACCACCAAGTCGCAAATGGGCTTCGATGACTGGTTGCCATGCCTGTTGCAACGAAACCCCTTCTCCTTGTAGCCATCGACCAACCAGCAACGCTTGACGACAATCCCACATGCCCGCTTGATCATGATGTTGGGCGAAAAGAGCTTGCGCTTGTTGCAACGCGGCTAGGCCTTCGGAAACTTTTTCGCCATGCAGCGCGGCCCAGCCATAACAAAACCAAGCCCAACCATGGTCTACACACGCGCTTGATTCCATCGCGAGCAGCCGCCGATGCGCGATCACGAGGGCACTTAATGGCCGCTGATCGACCAAACGGATGATTCGAGCAAACATTGGTAGCGGGGTCGCCAACATCAAGCAGGCCTTTCTATTCCAGACGGATATTTAAGGCTGGACCGGCAGGATTGGTAAAAAGGGTTGCAGGAATCGGTGGCAGGGTCGCCAAGCCATCTTCGCTAAAGGTCGCCTGAAATTCCTCATTACCAAATGCTAAAACCACAGTAGCCTGCAATGGAGGTTCAAGGGCCACCACAATTTGCCAATATTGATCATCAACATGGAGCACGCGGAATGCAAGGTTATAACCAAACCCCAAGGTGTGGCGATAAAACGCTGGGCCTAAATCGCCATCGCCGCGAACTCCCTGGATCAAACCGCTCAGTGATTGAATCCGCTGAACTAATCGATTCATAACGGGCCTTGACCACGACCAAATCGTGGGGTTCAAGCTCGCAGGAAGGCTCGCCCAAATTTTGGTTGGATCAATCGCGGGGTTTAAGCTCGGGCTGGGAATCGTTAATTGGACGAGACTTGCATCCTGTAACATTTCATTCATAAAACTATATTCTTTATAACAATCTGGGCAAATTCTCAGATGGCTATCGACCGCAGGATAGCGCAATCTCCCTTGGCCCGGATTTAACCGTTCGAGGTCAATATAACTAGCAAGCTCCTCATCGAGATGGTGATCGGCTGCTGGTTCAGCCGCTATCGGTAGCATTTGCCCACCTATCGCGGCAAGCAAGACCTCGATATAGCCACGACAAACAGCACATGTACGGATATGCCTAAGGGTTTCTGCATCAAGCGATGCGAAGGAATCGCTAACAAGCAGGTTGTCTAAGGTTTGATGGATAGCACTACACAGCATTATGATCTTCTCCATACCATTTAGGGAAGATGCGTCAATCTACCTAAATAGATAGTACTTAACCTGAATGCCATCTGTAAAGACCAAGCTTTATCGATATTATTCATACTTGCTTTAGTTCCCACGGCGCTCTATTTTATTCATTCTCAGCCGAATCCTCAGAATCAAACAAGCTATCTAGCCATTTGCGAATGCGCTCGTGCTTTGCCAAAAGCGCTCGGGCGGCAGCTAAGCGTTGCGATACCGTCGATTGGGCCACCCCTAAGCGCTTAGCAATATCGGAGCCTTTCATATCGAGGATGACGGCTAACAGAAAGACCTCACGCACGAGTTTATACTCAGGATGCGCTAAAACTTCGTTGATAATCACGAGAAATTCCTGGGCCATGATAATTGCTTCGGGCTGTGTCTGCTCTGCGGCTGGAATATGCAGCAAGGCTTCAAGCCCTGGCTCAGCCCGTTGCTTTGGATCACGCTTGGTCGCCCGTGTTAGGCGGTTCTGCTTTCGAATTGCGTTTATGATAACCGTCATAGCCCACGTTTGGAGGCTACTATGATAGCGAAAGGAAGGAAGGGCAGCCCAGACCGTCAAGAGGCAGGTCGAACAAACATCCTCAAATGTATTACTTGGATCAGCTTGCCAGATGTGCGATTGTTTCTTGACGATGCTATGAATCAAAAGCATCGTGGTTTGCCAAGTATCGCTATGAGCAGGGTCGGTTGGCTCGCGCAGCGCCTGCACAACGGCATAATCTGCCCAATGCCACGCGATAATTTCGTTATTTGAGGGAATCGTTTCGGATTCCGTCAGATAGTGCCCAAGATCATGGGTTCGCTCAAGCAATGACTCTAAACTTAAACCTTTGCCAGATTGATTATTTAATCGGATTAAGCTTTCAAGAGTTTGATTAAATAATGGGTTCGTCGCAGAATCAACACTCATTAGCGATTCTCCTTCGCATCGATTCCAGCAGTGATGAGTATCAAATGGCTATACCTAGCAGTTAATCACAACCATTGTAATTGATCCCCACAAATCATGCTACTTCAGCCGCTGCAACGAGCCTCGATAGCACACCAAACCAAGCAAACCCCACCTCCTGTCTGTAAGCAATACGCCAGCATTAGCTCATTAGCTAAACCGAGATTAAACTACCAAACTCTTCGTCACAACAACTCATACCGCTCAAACAGAGTTTGTCGGAGGATGGATTATGCGTTCATTTAAAACTTTTTGGTTGCTGCTGCTCGTCGTTATGGCACTTGGCTGGTTTGTTGTTCAGCGCTCGCCGCTTCAGGCCCAAACGCCAAATCCCAACTATAGTTATGTCAATCTTGGGGCACTAGGCGGGCAACATATGTATCCTAGTGATATTAATGATTTTGGACGAATCGCTGGGAGTGTAGAAACCGAGTTCTCAGCAATGCGAGCGTTCGTTTGGCGACGAGGTACGCTCAGCAATCTGGGCACACTCGGCGGCAATCAAAGCTATGGCTATGGCATCAATGATACTGGCTATGTTGTCGGTGAAAGCACTACGAGTAATAACAAACGGCAGGCTTTTTATTGGCGCGAAGAGCAAATGCTCAATCTTGGCACCCTCGGTGGTAATGTTAGCACAGCGCTTGATGTCAGCAATGGCGAGCGGATCGTTGGCCGAAGCACGACCAGTACTGGCGATACCCATGCATTTATGTGGTATCGCAATACGATGACCGATCTTGGTACGCTGGGGGGCAACTACAGCACCGCCAATGAAATCAACGATCACAAAGTTATTGTCGGTTGGAGCACCAATGCCAACGGTGAAACTCGCGCCTGTATCTGGAAAAACGGTACGATTATCGATCTAGGCATACCTGCGGTTAAAAGTTATGGCTATGCAATCAATAACAATGAGCAAGTTGTGGGAATGATGGAATTAAGTGATGGTCAACGCCATGCATTTCTTTGGGAGAATGGCGTAACCACCGATTTAAGCGCCGGATTGAATCAATATAGTGGTGCAAATGATATTAACGATGCAGGCACAATCGTTGGGTTTACTGGTGACGACACAACACCACTTGCTGCAACGGTTTGGCATAATGGCACACGTTTGCGGATGGGGCCATTCAGTCAAGCAAGCACCGAATATCAAACGATTGCAACTGCGATTAATGAGGCCAACCAAATTGCTGGTTATGCTATCGTGAGCGCTGATGGCGTTACGCGCACCGACGGAATAATTTGGCAATTTGAAGATTAACGGTGATGGGAACATAACTTGATGGGTAATCGTTGTTAGTTCAACAACAATCAAGTTATGGAGTTACCAGATGCGTCACATCTTAAGTATAGCCATTGCCGCCTTATTAATCGTTGGTTGTGGCAACCAAGCCGCCTCAACCAGCCAACCAACCAATACGCCCAGCATTATTGTTGATCCTGCAGAACTCATTGGCTCACGCTGGAATGTCTTAACCATCAATGGTCAGCCGATCATTGGGCCGAATCCCTTGCCATTGACAATCGACTCGGCCAGCCAAGTCTCGGGGAATGGTGGTTGCAATGGTTATGGTGGCGGCATCACCATTGATGGCTCAAAATTGACCATCGGCCCACTCGTGTCAACATTAATGGCATGTGCCGAAGCCGACTTGCAAGCCCAAGAAGGTAGCTTGCTCCAAAGCTTGGAAAAGGTTCGCAGCTACCAGCAAACTGAGACAACGTTAAGTTTGCTTGATGATCAAGGCACGGTCGTGGTCACTTTAGCTCGCCAACCCTAAGCTCCAAGCGCATTGCGTAGCCACATCCAAGCCTCAACTTTTTTGGCAAATGCTTGGGTATTGGCTGGGCTTGTCGATGGCAAACCCACCAGTTCAAGCCGCGATTGAAGTTCACTCGTAAGGTTTGGCCAAACTAAGCGCATAAAAAGCTGCTGGGCTTTCATGCCATTCAATCCAACCTTCTGAATCGCTGGATTGGCCGTGAAAAAAGTTTGAAAATCATTGGGAATTGGGTTGGTAATCGCGGTATCGAGGCTGCCAACCCGCTCCGCTGCATGCAGCACATCCCACAGCGCCAGCTGATGCCGCGCTAAGAAAGCGGCTCGCGTCACACTCGTAAGGCCAGGCTCGTCAGCAAAAACTGCCTGCATAATCCGCCAAAATTGATTGCGTGGATGCAGATAGTAGAACTGAGCAGCTAGCGACTGATCACCTGGTAAGGTTCCAAGAATTAAGCAACGACTTGTCGAGTGAACAATCGCTGGTAAAGCAAATTTAGGCATACAACTCCTCATAGTGCCAACAAAAACAACCATTTTGCATCAATCTGCGGCTAGGTCTATACTAACATATGCCCAGTTTAGCAAGGAGACTCGTATGCCTATCGGTCAGGTAGCGTTCGTTAATCACTGTGACATCGCCGCACCTCGCGAATTATGTTTTCGCTATATCAGCGACTTTACTCACGATCCAGAATGGTGGCTGCCAGTTACCTCATCGCAACGCATTTGTGGCCAAGGGCTAGGAGCTATCTACGAGCAAGTTGCCAGCGTTGGGGTATTGCATTTTTCTTCGTTAATCGAAATCACTGCCTATCATCCTGAGCAGTCAATGGCCTTTACAATCACATCGCATGGGGTTATGCATTGCCAAGTACAGTATGATTTTAGTGACCATGGAGGAATTACGACCTTCACGATGAGCAGCACTATCAGCTTTCTACCAATGTGGATTCGCTTGATTGCCCCTATTTTCAAGGGTCTCCTGATTCAACAAGTAACCAGCCATTTCGCCATTCTCAAACAGCAGATCGAGATGCTCGCTGCTGTGGAGGCTTAGGGTTAATCGATAGGGCTGGATGACGGCAAAACCTTGCAAGAAAGCCAGAGCATGGAATACCAAGAATCTGAAGTTCCCAGCCTTATTCGACGATTATTGCAGGTGCGTGATCTCCTGTTAATCGAGCCACAGACATTTCAATCGATCTGTCGATTGGAGCCTACCCTGTATCAGGCTGAAACATCAGGTCAACGGGCCTTTCGCCGTGATCTGCATAGTTTACGGGCATTAGGCTATCAGCTTGAAATTGCCACCAAACCTAAGCGTTGGCGCATTGTCGCAACCCAGCATGTGATACCCGATCAAGAGCTTGAGGCCTTGGCTGCCATCCGTGATCTTTTTGGCGCTGGACACCCGATGGCTCCCAAAGTAAGTCAACTTTTAGATCGATTGACCACGAATCTTAGTGATGCGCAGCAAAAGCAATGGCGACAAATGCCAGTCATGCGGGTGGCATTTAACCCTGCGATTGACTATACGCCCTACACCGATTGGATCGAATTTTTTGCGCAGGCGATTCGGCAACGCCGCCAAGTAGGCTTCTACTATCAAGCTCGAAGGCATGATCAGCCCCAGCATTACCCACGACTTGACCCGTATGAACTAGAATATCGTGATCGCCATTATTATCTCTTGGCCTATTGCTACCGCCATGGCATGATTTTGACCTTCCGGCTTGATCGAATGATCATTGATCATAGCAAAGAATTACCATATCTCCGGCCTGGAATCCAACCAATGCAACGCAAACGCCCAACGATTGACTTCACCTATCGCTTGCCAGCCTCATTTGCGCCGCAAGGGGTCAGCGAACGCTTCACGATTAAGGCCATTCGCCATCTTGGTGAGCACATTGAAATTGATGCTAGCGAGTTTAGTGAATTTCAAATTATTCGCACATTATTGGGCTATGGCGAACATGCCCAGCTGGTCAGCGGGCCTGATTCATTATTCAACGAGCTACGCCGGGTGGTTGAGGCAATGTATGCCAATTATCTGCACCAATCGGCTCGCGAACGAGGTGAGTAGCAGCATTCACCTCGTTCAAGATTAACCACCTAATCAAGCCTGTTCAAAGCAAACGCTTGCACTGCCTTCGATCATTTGCAGGGCAAATTGGGCCGATGTAAAGGAGGCTTGTGGCACAATTTGTTGCATTGAACTAGCGAGTTGAGCTAAACCCACCACCGAATAAGCCTCATCTTGCCAGGGAATAGTTGCAATCACTTGATCAGTTTCAACGCCATTGCTATCACGCAATTGTTTATGCAGCGTAGGGTATTGTTGATTAGCCGGATCAAAGCCAAAGTGCAGGGTTTCGGCGTGCAGCTTGAAGCTAAAACGCGCCACCTCGCCAGCAAACAAGCCAATCAAAACGCTATCAGCCAATTTTTCCAGCCGAATCTGATCAATGTTCCCGCCAGCAGCATCGCTCGCTTCGATAATAATATTGGGCCAGCCTGCCACAACTGCCGAGCGCATGATAAAGCCAGTTACGGTAGGCAGTCCACCGAGCAACGTCGGTAGATCAAGCGCTTGCTCATGGGTCAAATCGCCCGTGGTCGCGCGGCCAATGCTTAGCGCTCCATCACATAAACAAGCCATCCAAGCTGGATCAAGCTGGAAGAAGCGAATTGCTTCATTTGGCAGCATCGTTTCATCGGGCACAAGGTAGTTGAATGGCACGCCTTGCAATTGGGCTAGCCCTTTAAACCACGCTTGAACATCGGCGGGAGCAGCGCTTGCCAGACTGCGGCTTTGTAAACGTTGCGGTTGGAAGCGGGCAGTTGGGGTGTTTTGGCTCTTTTTCTGTTGAATTTGCCCACGCTTCCAAGCATACAAACTGGTTGAAATTTGCTTGGTCTGCAACATCATCAAGCGCCCTAATTCCCATGCCGCTGCATACGAAACATCAAACATGCCCGTGGTTGAATCATAGGCCAGTAAACTATCGGCGGCTAAGGCCGGCAAAGGCAATTGGGCAGTATGTTGGCCAACTCCCAACGGCCCACGATACCACGAGATCGATTGGTTGGCTTGGCGCATGTTGTGAGGCAGTAATGCATAGCCTTGGGCCGCATAGTGTTCAGCCAAAGGGTTGGCATTGGTGGCTAGCCGGAGATTACTGGGGCTATAATTCAAGCCAAGCATGAGATCAGCAAATTGCTGTTGGGCGGCTGGTGGCGACGCAAAACGCCAACTGCTCAGCACCACCAAGCGAATCAAATCTGAATCGCTGGCTTGTTGAAAATCGAAGCCAGCACTGGTATAGCGGTTTTCCAACGAAACCAAAAACACCGTATTAATCTGATTCGGGCCGGGCAGGCGATTACCCAAAATCACCGCTCGCTCCTGTCCGGTTGGTGTGCCATCGTTGGCAATCGCTTGGCGAATATGGGCTTGATAGGCTAAATCGGTATTGCTTGGTAACAAACGCGCTAACAACTGTTTGGCAACGTCAATCACCACCACTCGATCATCGCTCGTTTGGCCCGGCTCTAAATCGAAGCTGGGAAATTTCACGCCAACGCTAGCTGATTGCTGCAACTCACCCAAGGTCATGGTTTGGGCAAGCGGAGTTTGATCGGCGGTAAACATCAATAAGCTCAGCCACGGCAAATCTTCATTATTAGGGTCAGCTTGACGCTCCCAAGGCAAGGTCGAGCGGTTCAAAATCAGGTGCGGCAAAATCGTCGAATGGTCGCTTAGGCTACCGTCAGGTGGGTAGACTGCATAAATATCCTTGGGATCAAGGCTAAATCGTTCGCCAGCAACATAAAATTTGCGCGTCGCGCTAAATTCTGTCTGCGGAATCTTGGGTTGTGCTGGCTCGTTGGTCGAAATTTGATGGGTTACGACAATCTGATACAAACCAGTTTTGAGGCTGGGCTGATGAAATTGGCTAAATTGCAGTTTGTCGTTGGGTACTTCTATTGGGTCTGCCATACATTCATCCTCAGTATCACAATTTAGTGCTCATCAGCATAACTGCCAACTTGCGGCGCAATCACATAACTTTGTGCCAAGCTCGATTGCAGGTTAAGCGGACAATCTAGACCAAAAGCAGCCAGTAAGCTCTCACGGGTAGCACTTGGTTCTGAAGCATTCAGGGTTGTGCTAATCGTGGTACGCCGTTGGGCATCATCAGCCGATTCGACCACAAATGGTCGATCAGCTTGCCAAGCAAAACCATCGGCTACCGTTTGGGTGTTGTATTCCAAGTAGCCTTGGTTGATTGCGCTGGTGCTGCCAGGTGCTGGTGGTTGCTGAGGCCGAATTTCAAAGCCAGCAATCGCATTCGGCAAAATTGGGGCACTCTGCAAATTGGGTTGAAATTCCGTACCCCACAAGGCATTAGGCATACCCTTGGCAATCGGCGTAAGCGCAAAATCATGCTCAAACGATGCATCATTATGGGTAATCTGAATAATCTGATGCGAGGTTAGGCTGCTGGGCGCTACCGCCATTGGCGCAACCCCCACATCCAGATCGTAGCTTGAACCTAAACTGATGCTAGTTTGGCCAAAACTGGCACTCGTGGTTGGAATTAGGCTGTTGGTTGTAAGCAAAAAGCTCGCTGGATTGATCACCCAATCACAGGTAGGATCGCCTTGGGGCGTTTGGACAAGCCCCGCGCCAACCGCCACCCCACAAACCGCTGTCGGATCAGGCAGGAACGAGCTGCTAAAGCTAGTCCAATCGATTGGGTTAGGAGTTTTGGACGCAGCGGCTCCAAAACTAATATCAAAGCTAATAATATCGAGGTCGATTCGCGCTGTGCCCGAGAAATCTGGCCCCCAAATGTGCAAATCGGCTCCAACATCGGCTGTGATATGGTGGGTTCCAAATAAATGGAAGGTATACGATACCCCAATATCAACGCTCAAATGGGCATCATAATGATAGGGCTTCCAGCCAAGCAAGAAATCGGCAGCAGCATTGAACCATGCTTTTAGGTTGCCGCTCTGCCATGTTGCTTGCAAACTACCACCCGCCATCAACAACGAGCCAGTCAAGGCAAAATACATCCCGCCTTTGAGAATCAGCGAGCTATCAATTTGCCAATTGAAGCCAAGCCGTGGCACTTGGGGATAATGCGGCGGAATGGTAAAGCTGGGATGGTAACCACCCAAGGTCAGCACAAAATCGCCAGCATGCTCTTTGGCAAACCAGGCATAGAAGGCAAATCCGCCCGTCAGATGGCAACTGCGCGAGAGCAGATACGACGCTGATGTGAGTTGTGCTCGCACACCCAAAAAGCCCTGATCGGGGATGAAACTCGCCACCAAGGCCATTTGAATCTCGGCCAAGGGGCTGATAGTGCTAGCCAGATCGGGCGTAGGAATAATTGCGGTTGAAAGCCCGAGCAAATCAACTTCAAAATGTTGGCCAAACGAGACCGTCAACAAGGCAAATGAATCGATCAAGCGGAATGAGTTGAAGCGAATCCCAGCAGTCAAGAACATTTCGCCAATTGAAGGCGGAATATACTGGCGCAGCAGAGCCAACTCGGTTTGGATCGTTTGTTGCGGATCGCTATTGACTGTCGATGGCGGCCCGCTGATCGCCTCGGCCACCAACGGAAAACTGGCAATTTGCTCAATCGGCGGCACAATCAGGCTTCGGTTGTAGCCAAAACCTGCACTTAAGCCCGTGACAAAGAAGAAGGCTGGGCCGCCGAGTGGAAAATCCAGCACCGCATACACAAACAACGAAGGATGGTCATCAAGATAGGCATACGAGCCAATCGCCCCAAGATTGAATTGTTTGACCCGTAGCGTGGCCATGCCATCATATTCATCGTAGGTTTTGCCTTGATTAGAAACCAACGTATGCACGAATGCGCCGCCGATTTCCACCACTGCATTGCGATAATCCAAGCCTAAGCCTTGGATGCGGAAACTTGGGCTAAACACATTCAACGGCGAGCCAAAGCCCAAGCCCTCAACCGTGAGGGTTAAGCCAGCCGCTGTTAGCGAGGCATCGAGCAAAAACCACAAGGCCGAATCTTGATATTGCACCCCGATGCGTTCAAAGTAGACTGGACCAAAGCCTTTTTTAACATCGAACCACTTGGCGCTAGCATTACTGGTCACCACGCTGGTGGTACTGGTTGGTGGGGTTGGCGGCGTAACCGTGCTGCTATCACCAGCTAGCGGCATACTCAAGGCTTGGGTTGAAGTACCAAAATCGATCAAGGCCGAGACGGTAATGCCTTCGACCAACGGGTTGGGCAAGGCTAAGATTTGCTGGGTTGCCAACACAGTATTCAACTGGGTTACGACAGCAGCGGGGAAGTCTAGCGAGGTAATCAGCACCTGTAGATCTTGCACTGCCAGAGTTTGATTACTTGGGAAGGCCTTGCCAACTAGTGGCAAATCGGAGAGATTGAGGCTGGCTGCTAAATCGAAGCCAAAGGCAAAGCGGGTTTGGGTATCTTGCTGATAGGCAAACAGCACATCCTTGAGATCAATCGTGAGACTCTCAGGAATGTAGGCGGCCACAGCTGTCGAAACAAATCCAAGCAGCTGCTTGACGCTGATGCTAGCTTGATCGCTGGTATGGCTATAGGTCGCGATAAACAAGTTTGAGTTGGGGTTACTATCAAATTCAAGCGTAAAAATTAAATTCCCAATCACAATATTGGCACTAAGCTGTCTGGTATAGCTATTTCCAGCATAAAGCAGATCAATATGGATGATCATATCCAACGTTTGGTCATCAATTGGAAATTTTGCTTCACAGGAAAAACTAAAATCTTGGCTACTTGTATCAAAAAAGACATTGATTGCCTGTAACGTTAACCCTGCAATTGGTGCTGGCAGAGTTGCCTCAACCCCAAACATGGTGGCGACACTCTGAATAAATTGGCCAATTGGCATAATTTGATCAGGCGGGGTTGTACCCGAAAATTGCCAACCACCATCAACAGTTTGATGTTCCGCCTTGGCATCAAATTCAACATCCACCAAAATTAAGCTACATTCAACGCCACCAAGAATTGCCCCAGTTTGATAACTGATCCAAAGATCGAACGTGCGCATTCCAAAACTAATTGAGCCAACATCCATCGTCCAATCAGTCGTAATGCCCGCTTTAAGATCATAGCGTTCAATATTTGGCTGAGCCGAAATATTCAAAGTTGTTAAGCTAATTGCCGGAAATGTATCAGGATCAGCAAAGTAGATCGTCACCAACGCCTTGAGGTCGATTGGTGTGGTTGGATTCAAACCGCCATAAAAAGCGAAATTGGGCAAAAACACTTTGATATCAAAGGTAATGCCATTCAGGGTTACATGGCCAAACATGCCGATGCTACGCAAAGCCAAAGCATATGGATCAAAGCCAATCGCGACCTGATCGAGGGCAATTGCACTCATCCCTAAGGCATCGAGCCCTTGCTGAACACTTGCCTGCAGACTTGGACCACCAGCAAACCCCGCCAACTCGATTAAACCTGGCACAACATTTCCATCGGCAGGAATAATCGCGAGTTCCCACGCATTTTGCCCGCGCAGGCTCACAATCACTTGATAGGGTTGGCCCAAGACAAAGGTGCCATGGATATTACCGCCAAGGCTTGATTGCAGGCCTAAACCATCGACATAGCTGGTTTGGCTAACTAAACTAACTCCAACCTGTTCAATCACCGCAAGATTCTCGATAATTGTCCAAGGCTGATTGATATCTGAGCTTGCCGTCAGCGTTGTGACTGGGCCGCGGCGAAAGCCAAAGGTTAAATTCAAACCCGATAGTGGCACAAGCTGAAAAATGGGAATATCGATCGGCAAGTAGGCTGCTAATCGATTATGGCTAATCACATTGGCAATCGTCACGAGATCAAGGGTCGCTGGCTGAGCCGAAGTCATGTTCCAGATAAGCTGGTTATTAGGTTGAAGTGTACCTGCCAAGTAGGCGGTTGATGTACCAACCAACATCGACGCTTGGGCAGTTAAGCTGACCACAAAATCTTGGGCTGGTTGAGTAAACACAATCGTAACAAAGGTCACCGTGAGTCGTTGATTATCAGTACCAGGAATTGGCCATTGTTCACTGCTTGCACCTTGCAAGGTCAAGGCAGTTGAGGCTTGATTGAGTTGATTATTTGGCTGATTGAGTGTAATAACCTGATTGGGCACGGTCGCCAAAAAGCTTTTGAGTTGGCTACCAAGCTCCATATCCGGAGTCAAACGCAGGCTTTCATTGATAGTGGCTGCTGCCAAGTAGCTTGACAGTTCGGCGAGGGTCGTTACCGTTGGCATAAGCTCCCTCCTAATATGTCACTGCTATATTCTCAGCAACAAAACCCGCAAGGTTTAGGGGATTTGGATCAATTTCATCGAACTGAACATTACAGAGATCATTTTGGACCAAGGTTGCAGCTTGTAGTGCAGCGTTTCCTGCCTGATCTGCCGTATTATTCGCCACTGCTATCGCTTTAAGCGCTTCACTAACCGCCAAATCAACATCGGCTGGGTTGCCTAAATAATAACTAGCACTAGCGACAGCACCAGCCAAACAAGCAAGATTATTATTAAGGTTCATTGCTAAAGCCACCGCCGTAATCCATTGGGCAATTTGATCAGCGCCAGCATAGAGGGCTGCATTATTCGGATCGGCTCCTATTGGCATTGCTAAAGCATGAGCACAGGCCAAAATTGTCGCGTTGGCTGCTGTGAGATTGCCATTCGCAACACCACCAAGTGCAGCGGCGGCAGCAAAACCAGCCTGTCGATCGGCATAGGCTACGTCAGGCCCATTGATCGAATTAGCAATATGGTTATAGATATACGTGGCAGCATTACCAGCAGCAGTTGCCGCTGTTTGGGTCGCTCCAGCATTGCTGGTCGCTACACTGATCACATTGGCATTCGCCCCAGTCACCGCATAGCCAATTGCGGTCGAAGCTCCCACTCCAACATGGCCAACCCGCGCACCGTTATCAACATTCTGCGCAGCATTTTTGGCAGCCTCAGCCGCCGTATCGTTGGGGTCATTGGGATTAGTTGGAACAAACGTATTCATAGCAGTAATTGCCGCACCGACCACCGATAGGTTATTAATATCGTTGCCTACCCAAGCACAACTATTAATGATCGCTTGAAGACCTTGATCATTAACCCCTAAAACTGCGGCTACTGCGGCGGCAGTACCAATTTTGGTCGCTGCGGTGGCAATCGGAACTGGATCAACGTTTTGATTTTGCGACTGATTAATTTGATTAACAACCGCAACTACCCCGCGATACACCTGACCAACAATCGCTAGCTGCGATTGCGCCTCAGTCACGGTTAATTTAATATGACCAGCTATATTGTTCGCCGGATCACCTGCTGTACGCGATGCAATCCCACCATAGCTCAATGGCGGATTAACCAGCACATTCTGATAGCCCGTTAAATAATATGGGTTAGGTTGTTGCGGTGATTGTGGTGGCGCAGGTGGGTGGCGCAATCGCTGATTTGGATCACCCAAAATTGGCTGCTCAGGATAGCCATCGAGCGTATTGACCGTACTTTGGGCAGGATGATCATGATGGTTACCAGAGCCAGTTGAAATAAACGTCGCCATTGGCATCAGCTGGCTAATAAATGTTCGCGACGAGGCTGTAGCTGAACCATGATGGCTGGTTTTCATGCTCAGCACCCGTTGATCAATTCGGCTCTGCGGAACCAAGTAATCGCGAATGCCAAGCTGAAAATTGCCAGTGTTAGGATTCGTAAAGCCATCCTCTTGTGGGCGCTCAATATCGCCACCAACATAATAACGATGGTTATTAAACTCAATGATAAATGCAAGGCTCTTGGCATTATCATTTTTATTTTCTTGATCGTTAATGTCAGCATCACTCATCCGACGATTTGGCCCATTATAAATACTAGCAGTCGAGATAAAGGCAGGAGCCGCATTAACTCCAGCCCGGGAAACATATTTATTAGCTGCGATACAGGTAATTGTTGGTGCACCTGGTACATATACAGCACCATTCCACATAATCTCTTGACCAATGAGCCATGCTGGATTATCGAAATTCACCACATTAGGTAGGCCTCCCGCAGGGTAGTTAATTGTCGGATAAGCCGCATAATAATTCCATTGCATCAGAATCGTATCGGTATATCCATTACGATTACCTGGATTAGTTGGAATATCATTTTGATCATAGGTTGTCAGGTAAAAACTATTAACAGTACTAGTAACTCGTACTCGTGTATTAACTCGGGCAATCTCAGTTACATATTGCTCATATTTTTTAGGTGCTGCTCGAATAATGTACTCATTACCATACTGATCTTTTCCCCTTTTAAATGAAGTATTCGCGCCATTTGCTCTATATGGAGCATTAGCATAGTAATCACTATTATTTGGCGGTCGGCCTTGATCAAAGCAGCGAACATTATCATATACATTTGTATTGGCAGTCGCCATTAAGCTAATTAAGCCACTCAAATGATCGTCATCGTAGTGGGTATTAACGATCACATCCAACGTATTGAGGTTAAGGGTATTCGCCAAATAATTATGCACGATTGGCGCAGCATCAGCTCGCCCGCCATCGATTAATACTGAACGTTGGACGACATTATTATCGAGCGCCAGAATAACAGTGGCATCGCCGACTGAGCGAATATCAAGATGATGAATTTGCAGTTCCCACGGCATATGCAGCCCTCCTATTGTTTCATAATGTAGCAAAGCGCGTAGAAGGGCGGGCGATTTTCATGGGCTTGGTTGCCACCATTATTTTGGATCGTAACGCTATGTGAGTGATTACCATCCTTATCGGTTTTGACGCTGAAATTAGCAATCACATTTTTTTGCAAGCCATCATTGGTTTTTGCCATATCGCCACCAGGGCCGTTACCACCACCACCAGTATCGAAGTAGAGGGTATGGTTATGCTGACCATCGTTTGATGTACTGGCTGCATGGTTATGGGAAGGCATCTGATTCACCGCTAGCGTCACGCTATCCGCACCACCAGTTGTACCAACAGGGTAGGCAGCCCCAGCGCCAACCACAAAGCGATTGCGCAAATCGGGCGTGCCATTTTGGCCATTACACAAGAGCCAACCACCAGGTAGGGCATTATCTGCCCCCGACCACATATTAATTGTGCCCGATGGAATTGAACTACCATTCAGCGAGCTAGCCCCAGGATTGAGCACAAGCCCATTAGCCAAACGCACTGTGCCATCATCGCCATTAACTACCGCCACCAACAGCCAATTGCTCGGCACAAAGAACGAGGCTGTGGTATAACAGGTGATCTGATAGCTGACGGCATTTTCGTTGCCCCCAACCGTGTGCACCGCATATAAGGCTTCCCATGCCTTGAGCACAATTCCATCGGCAGTACACGAACGCACTTGGTTGTCATAGACTTGGGCCGCGGGAAGATCGCTGGTTGGTTGAATGACATTCACGTGGCCACCTGCAAACGAAACTGATCGTTCCATCGAAATCGCAATAAAGCGTTGGCTCCATTTCAAGCGATTATTAATCCCGTTCCAGGTTACACGACCACCGCCAGTAAAGGCAAATTGGGCTTTGGTATAGTCGTTGGCAGCACCACTCAGCACGCCAGTGCCAGTATCTAAACCAGTCCGTGGTGTGACAGTACCAATTCCAGTATTACCACCTGTTTGGAGAAATAAACGCCCATCTTTCACGCCTGTTTCGGCAATATTGAAGCCACCTTGGGTCGTAACTTTTTGGTTAATATGCCATTTGGTTGTGCCACTGCTATTTTCAAAACTAATAGCTTCTTCGCCTGCGCCGCTGCCACGAATCGCCAATGGCCGCGTTGGGGCATTCGTGCCAACCCCAACTCGTTGATTGCTAGTAATGATCAATGGCGTTTTTTCAATCGCTACCACAAAGTAGCCATCACGATAGCCTGGCAAATTTTCATAGAGCAAGTAGAGGTTGGCCGCGCCGCTTGGCAGCGATGAAACGATGTTGCTCAGGTTCATTTGAATAAAGGCTTCTGCTGCCAGCGAGGTTTGGGTCGTGGTGAAAATCCATTCTGCCGATTCAGGATCTTTGCCACCTGTCCAATTATCAAGCGTGATTGCAATCGCATTAACTTGGCTGGTCGTGCCCAAGGCCCAATCACGATTATTTTGGTTATCCTGGCTGTCAAAGGCTACGATGAAGGTGGTTGGGCTATTGCTGGTGCTTGGGCTAAGCGCCAACGCTGCATCATCAAGCAGGTTGGTAATATGTAAGGTCAGTTGATTCGCCGTCGTGCCATTATTTAGCACCATATTTGGCCCAACAAAGCCTACATGCAACGGCGGTGTATGTGCACCTTGAGCATTCAACACCACCATGTTTTGCAAACGGCTGCCAATTAATGGCGTGAGGCTGTTGGCATATTGCAATTGCTGGTAGCTTAATTCGACTCGCGTATTGCGTGCGCCGCTGCTCGCCGAGGCACTGATTGATTGTAAGGCCAAATTCAGGCTTTGATTGGGGGTCAAACTCCGTGCCTGAGTGCTCAGCAAATACAAACTTGTCGTGCCATCAACCGCTTGCCCTGTGCTGAGTTGCCACGTTTGGTCGGTCAGCTTAACTTGGCTCAGCGTCGCGGTTGAGAGTGTGCCAGGCCGAAAATTCAGCACAAAATGGTGATTGCTCGCCGAGGGTGTTTGATCATTCGGCGCAACCAGATTAATTGTGCGCGGCGAGTTATTGCTGATGGTCAAAAAGAGGTTGTAGCCTTGGGGATTATCGTCGATGTACATCGTCGCATGACCATCATCATCAAGCAAATTAAAACCAACCGGATACAAACTATCGAAAGTTGCTGCCGCCGCTGGATCAGCCGCCATCACCTGCAGAATTTCATCGCCCGACAAAGCGCGATTGTAGATCCGTAGGCTGGAAAGTTTGCCGTAGTAAGGCGCTGTATTGGGGCTATATGCACCAAAGGTGGCTTGGCTCACAGCCTTAATCGGCAAGGTTTTGCCAGTGGCTTGCGCCCACAACGTGCCATTAGCATAAATTTGCATCGTGCCGGTGGCAACATCTTTGGTAAATGCCCAATAGGTCCAGCTGCCTTTGTAATCGCTCGCATTGGCCGCTTGGTTCATACGATCCCAAGTATTACCTTCGGCTCCACAATCGAAATAAACTTGGCCATCGCTCCATGGCAAATGCACATTCAGCGAACGCTCATCAGCAGCGGTCAAGGCAGCAATCGCCGAAACGCCTGCGCCAGGCAAATTTTCTGCCCCACAGGCCCAAAAACTCACAGTGATCGCATTACCAGCCGGAATGCTAGCGGGATTCAATTCGAGATAGCCGTTGCCATCAAAATCCAGTACACTGCCAAACACGTCATCGGAAACGAGTTGGAGTGAGCCATGGGCGATAGCATTGTTGTTGTTGCCCGAAATATCTAAAACGGTTTGGCCCGCACTTAACGCATCTAATTGCAAATAAACGATTAACCCATCATCAATTGTTGTCATGGTTAGCGTTCCTTTTATTAATTCTCGTTGGTTGGGCTTAATTTGAGCCAACCATCGTGCAAGGTTTGCGGTGCTTCAAAGGTGGCTTTGGGGCTAACTTGGCCGATCTCGCTGGTTTCTTGCCATTCGCTGGTTGGTTGTTCGAGCCAACTCCAGCGATAGCCCGCCTCAACTGGCAATGGCAAATTGATCGCTCCCTGATTGGTCAAAATTGGCGCAGTCAGGAAAGTGATCGCAATTGCGCCCAAGGCATCAGCATATTGATCGGCAGGAATCGTAATCGCCTTGACTGGCTGAATACCGCTGGTGGCATGCACGCTGCCCCGTGGATCAAACAACATTGTCAGATAGCGCGGAGCAGCGTTGACCGTTTGCCTAATCGCCATATCTGCTTGGTCGTGGGTCCGAATTAGCGGGTCATCAACTGGCAAATCGCTACTTTGCGGCGCATAGAAAATATTGTCGGCATAACTACCATCGCTAAGTTCTTGCCAATAGCCCACCACACCATCATTTAATTGTTGATATTCGCCGATCCGAATGGGGAATTCGACTTCAGCAAAGCCGTCGTCGTCGCGGCTAGCTTGCTGCAAATCGAGGCGTAGGGCGCTCCAACTTTGGTGAATTGCTGGCGCTCCTTGCAACTCCAAATCAAGCGAGGTGCGCACCAAGGCAATCGGGCGACCAAGTAGCAAGGCCAAATCGGTGTGAGCGGCAGCATTTTCGGGGTCGATGGTATCAAGTGCATTGTCGATCGTTACAATAAAATCGCGTAAAAAGTCGCTGGTGCGTTGCAAGACATACTGCACCATTTGGCGTAAATAGCGATTTTCGATTGCCGTAGGCTCGACATTTGGCCCACCTGGCACATATTGCCAACGCACTTGGGCATCGATAAAGCCTAGTGCTGCGCCTGAGGTTGCATAGATCATCAAACTACCATCGAGATTATTTGGCACGACCCAGCCACAAATTGGCGTGGTAATCGGCGCATCGTTCATCTCCATATCGCCTTGATTGGCCGAAAGCCAGCGCAAATTCACGCGGGCCGGTTGCATCAAGCGTGGCGGCAGCCAAATCAGATAATCGCTGCCAGCAGTAGTCATTTGCTGAGTCCGAATAATTTGCTCGGCGGCAACATCACGCAATTGGCCAAAGCTATCAACCAATCGCAGCCGATTGAGGCGCATGGCCCCGCTACGAATCGGGTTGAAATCGCTGAACATACGCGGCGCACTACGATTATGATTGGCGACTGCCGAGGCAACTTGGTCAGTCCAAGCTTGATAATCGCTAAACCCCAACGGATCGGCCATGGCCAATTGATAGGTTTGTTTGCGCATCAACAAGGCTTGATTGAAACCACCTAACGACTGAGCCAAACAATGAAACGTGGGGTCGTTGACCAAGGCGGCGGCCTGTTGTACCGTCGTATCATCGGGATATTGGGCTAAGTAGCTATTAAGTTGTTGTTGATATTGCGTTTCAGCCCGCGATGAAAGAATGCTCCAGCCACTGTACAAGTTGGCGGATTGAGCAATCGCAACTTGGCTGGGCAAGATCGCCAAATCAACGGCATTTTCGGACAAGCTGTAGTTGCTGAAAATAAAATCGGGGTTGTAGGCGCTGGTGTTGGGGTCGAGATTACTATGATGATCCAAGGGAAAGACTTCAACGCCCCATTCCAACAAAATTGGATTCCATGGCACTTGATCGTAGCTGAAAAAGCCGACTTGCTGCGGCGTGGCATTAGCTTTGATCGCCGCCACTGCATTGGCCAATTGCTCAACCACACTCGTAGTCATGGGGTGCAAGCTCAGGTTGGCAACATACTGACAGGCTAATTCGCCATCGCTGCCATGGCGATCAGTTGGCTCAAGCGCGGCCCCAGACAGCAACAGCACAGGCTCGTTAGGCTGCCAATAGCGTGGTCCACCGGTAATCAACAACAGATATTGTTGGTTAATCGCTTGCACCTCAGTGCTCGCATTAAAATCGGCGACTGCTTGCAACACCAGATTAATTTGCTGAGCCAGACCGCTGGCAATCGCATTACTCGCCGAATTACCAGCTGAAGCCGCGATCACATTGCCAACCTCATCCCACTGCAAACTCAGTGCGCCAGCACTATTCAGCAAATTTGCCAATGGCACAAGATCTTTTTGTTCAACAAAATAGCGCACCAAATCGACATCAGGGAAATCATCGCGGCTCTCGGCTGGCGGATAGGCCGCCAACATATATTTATACCAATCAAAAAACAACTGTTCACGTTGTTGTTCGATCAGTTCAAGCGCCCGATCGTAATCGTGTTGTAGGCTATTTAATTGATTGAGTTGATGGGCCAAGCTCTCGGGCAAATTCACCAAGACCGTTGCATTGGCCGAATCGGCGCTGCCGCTGGTTGATTGCGGGCGAACCGACCATAATGAACCGCTTGGAATCGCGTTGAAACTTTTTTCATGACGGGCGGCTAAAAAGCTCGCTCCCACATCAAGATACTGCTGATCAAGAAACGAGGCCATGAGCACAGCCTCTAAATGATCTTCAATCGCGGCTGGCTGGCTAGGGTTGAGCGTATTAGCTAAAAATGCCGAAAGCGCTTCCGTGCCAGTATTACCAACGGCAATTTGCAAGGGGCTACTTGGAGTTGAAGCCGCAGCGGGGTTGCTCAATTGAATTTGGCAATAACAGCACAGGGCATCGGGGAAATCGCTCCCATCAGGCACATTCACGGCCCAGCCCAATTGGGCCAACAACGCTGCACTTAAATCAGTATTGCTCGATCCTTGCAGGCTATTGACCAAACTATGCACAACATCTTGATTAATATCGTTGTACCAACCAAGCACAAGGTATTGCAAATCGCTGGGCACATCGTCGGTGTAGCTATCGTCGTAGAAACCAAACACACTATAACAATTGGGGTAAAACGCCGCAAAGGTTGGCTCGCCATAGCCCACCGCCGTGAGTTGTGCCAAATATTCAGCCTGCGGATCGTGCTCTTGCCAGATTGAAAAGGGCATACGCCGCCCCAAATAGCGAAACGGCTGTTGATTGCCCTCAGCAGCAACCGGGGTCGTCACACTACTGGCAAATTGCCCAGCAGGGTAAAGATAATCGCTCTCGACAATCCATTGTTCTTCAATCTGTAAGGGCGTATTGCCACCACCTCGCGCCCGCAACACCAACCAACGATTGGGCACACTCGGAAAATTGGTGGTTGTGCCAACTTGCGTCCCACGCGTCAGGCTATCGGGCAACGCCCAGTGCAAATGCACCCCCGCCTTGAGGGTCGATTGAGCAAATGGCTGACGCACGATCTCTTCGCTAACATTGGCCACATCAGCATTAATATCGTGCTGTCCATTACTATAGGGCAAACGACTAAAATCGGTCATTGCTTGAGCGACGGCCTGTTCAGTCGGCAGGACCAACGCATCAAGATACAGCGGAACCAGCAACACACTATTCATTATCCCATCCCCGAAATTATGGCAGGAACTTGCCCTACCAAACTTGTTGTGACGCGATCACGGGCAAATTACGGGTTACAGCAGCCGCTTGAAATAGCCTAGGGGGTAGCTACGCAGCCATTGCTATTACTAAAACGTTGGAATAATCGAATTGCTGAATTTTTGGGGCTGATTGGGGTTAATTTGGCTGGTTTAGCTCGCGTAGTAAGCTCAATAGCGCCGCAAGGCCATCATTTGGCGGCAATTTGGCAATTGGGCTAAGGTGCAACCATGCTGTGCGCACCCGATTGATCAGTTGCAGATCAAATAAATCGCCACCATACCAACCCTGCCAAACCATGATCGCATAGGCTGATCGTAAGACTGGAGCACGCACTCGGACACTCAACGGGCTATATCGAGCAGGATGCAAATGCACCCGCTGTTGGTCAATTTCACCCCAGCGTAGCACCCATTCCGAGTGATCATCGAGCTGCAACAGTTGATAGTGACCATTGCTCGCCAACCATTCAGCATAGTGAGTGGGGGCAGCAATCCCACGCTGTTGCAGTTGGGCAATAATTTGGCTATCGATAGCTACTGGGTCTAAATCACCAAGATACAAATCCATCTGCGAATTGCCGATTGTTTGCAAGGCATGGAGCAACCGTGGTTGATCATCAGGCTGGAGCGTGGTCAAAGCCTGGAGTACCCAGCGAGCGTGATGTTTCCAACAATTTAAACTTGTCTGAAGTAGCATCTTAAAATCAATCCCCTTGAATCTTTCTTAATGAATGGCTGCCGGCTTTTTTTATAAACTAAGGTTGGTTGCATGCCCGCTTGCTTTAAGACCTGTTAATTAATTGTATAATGGGCCATGCTGTTTTGTGGAAAGGAATACCTATGCGTCTTGGTCGTTCATGGATGATCATCGTTGCAGTTATGATCATTGCGCTGCTCAGTGTGATCACTGCAACCGCCATGGTCAGCCCCAGTGTCAGCTCATCGGATGGGCTTTGGCAGAATGTTGCTGAACAGGACATTCAACAAAAAGGCTCACGCGAAATCATTCCAGTAGTGTATCGCACGGTCGCCTTGGATCTTAATTTGCTACAACAACACTTACGTCAAGTGCCTCAAGAAGCCCAAACCAAGGTGCAAAAATCTGGCTTTATGTTAGATTTACCGCTACCAGATGGCCAATTTGGCAAATTTCGCGTCGTCGAATCGCCAATTATGGCTCCCGAATTAGCCGCCAAGTTTCCTGAAATTCGCACCTTCTTGGCCCAATCAGTTGATCAGCCTGCAACCAGCGCTCGGCTTGATATCACGCCACGCGGCTTTCATGGCATGATCTTGAGCGAATCAGGTCGGATTTTTATCGATCCATATAGCCGCAATGATACGGCTAACTATATTGTGTACGATGCTCGCAATTTTGTGGCCGACCCTAGCAAATTGGCCGAACGGACTGGCAACGATTACGAGCCAAATCCATTAGGAAATCCATCGTCGATCATTCCTGAACGCTACTCGATTGGTGAAACCTTGCGCACCTATCGCTTGGCCATGGCTGCCACTGGCGAATACACCGCATTCCACGGTGGCACGGTCAATGGCGCGATGGCGGCAATCGTCACCAGCATGAATCGGGTTAACGGAATCTACGAACGCGATCTTTCAGTGCGCATGCAATTAATCGCCAACAATGATCTGATTGTGTATACCAATGCGAGCAGCGACCCCTATACCAACAATAGTGGTGGTACGATGCTTGGCCAAAACCAAACCAATTTGACCAACGTGATTGGCGGGGCCAACTATGATATTGGCCACGTGTTCAGCACTGGCGGCGGTGGGGTCGCTACTTTACAATCAGTCTGTTCTTCAGGCAGCAAAGCGCGTGGGGTTACTGGCTCAGGCTCACCAGTTGGCGATGCCTTCGATGTCGATTATGTCGCGCACGAAATTGGTCACCAATTTGGTGGTCTTCACACCTTCAATGGCTCAACTGGCAGTTGTAGTGGTGGCAATCGTTCCAGCAGCGCTGCCTACGAACCAGGTAGTGGTACAACCATTATGGCTTATGCCGGGATTTGTGGCTCGGAAAACTTGCAACCAAACAGCGACTTCGACTTCCACGTCAAGAGCTTAGAAGAAATTTCAGCCTTCATCACCACTGGCGGCGGCGCAACCTGTGGCACAACTCAAGCCACTGGCAATACCCCACCAGTCGCCAATGCAGGCAGCGATTACACCATCCCAGCCAATACGCCATTCGAATTGACTGCTAGCGCTAACGATGCTGAAGACAATAGTTTGACCTACGATTGGGAACAATACGATTTGGGTGCGGCCTCACCACCAAACACCGATAACGGCAATCGCCCAATCTTCCGTAGCTTCAATTCAACCGCCAGCAATGTGCGTACCTTGCCAAAACTGAGCGATATTTTGAACAATACCACGACGATTGGCGAATCGTTGCCAACTACTAACCGCAACCTGACCTTCCGCTTGACCGTGCGTGATAACCACGCTGGGGCTGGTGGTTATGGCTTGGATACGGCGGTTCTGACTGTCAACAATACTGCTGGACCATTCTTGGTAACTGCACCAAACACGGCAATCGCCTGGACAGGCGGCGCGAACGAGTCGGTCACGTGGAATGTTGCCAACACCACCGCTGCGCCAATTAGCTGTGCTAATGTTGATATTTTGCTCTCGAAAGATGGCGGCACAAGCTTTGAAGCCTTGGTCAGCAACACCCCCAACGATGGCGATGAAACTGTTGTTGCGCCAAACGTTAATGCTGCTGCTGCGCGGATCAAAGTGCGTTGTGCTAACAATATCTTCTTTGATATTTCTAACGCCAACTTTGCGATCAACGGGGTCAATATCACACCAACTCCAGTTACACCAACATTAACCCCAACCAATACTCCCACTCGCACGCCAACATTAACCCCAACTCAAACATCAACCCCAACCCAAACCGCGACGGCGACCCCAACAGCTAGCCCAACCGTCAGCGTTACGCCGACGGCGAGCGTTACACCAACCCCTGAGAACTATAGCGTTTATCTGCCTGTCGCAATCAAAAATTAAACCATCCAACTCCCCAATTGTACGTAGTATGCTGCGTACAATTGGGGAGTTTTTTATGCCTGTGATTTGTTGGTTCCGCCGCGATTTACGCCTAACCGATCATCGCGCCTTGTATGCCGCCGCCGAGGCCAGCGCTGGGGCAGTTATTCCAGTCTTTATTTTGGATGATACGATTCTGCACGATGGCTATGTTGGAGCAGCCCTGATCGCCGTAACGCTTGCCATGCTCGAAGCACTCGATCACGATTTGCAGCAACGAGGCAGTCGTTTGATTGTGCGCCATGGCCAGCCATTAGCCGAATTGCAACGCCTCGTGAGCGAAACTCAGGCCAGCGGCGTGTACTGGAATCGCGATTATTTGCCTTATGCGATCAAGCGTGATAGCGCAGTTAAGCACTGGTTACGTGAACAAGGCTTGCAAGCCCATTCGTTTCACGATAGCGTTTTAGTTGAGCCAGAGGGGCTAAAAACCAAAACTGAGCAAAAACCCTATGTGGTCTATGGATCATATGTCAAGCGCTGGAGTGAATTAGCCTATCACCAAGCCGAGCAACTTGTGCCCGCCCCCAGCAAATTCGTGGCCCCGCCAAGCGATTTGGCGAGTTTGCCAATTCCAAGCTTGGCTGATTTGGGCTTTGAGCTACAACAAACGATTCCACAGGTTGGCGAAACAATTGCCCAACAACGTTTGGCGCAGTTTTTTGATCGGCGGCAGAAACTTTCGGTACTCAAGTATACCAAAGCCCGCGAAGTGCCTGCCGAGGCCGGAACCTCGCAGCTTTCAGTTGATTTGCGCATGGGCACGATTTCGATTCGCCAATGTTTGAAACAGGCTGTCGATCTGCTGACCGAGCCATTAAACGCTGAGCAACGTCAAGGAGTCGATACTTGGCTCAAAGAATTGGCTTGGCGCGATTACTACACCCAATTGATCTACCACAACCCATATATGCTCAACGGCTCGCTCGATCCACGCTACGATCAGATCATTTGGCGCAACGATCCAAGTGAGTTTTTGGCGTGGCAACAGGGCCAAACTGGGTATCCAATTGTTGATGCAGGCCAGCGCCAGCTCAACCAAATGGCGTGGATGCATAATCGAGTGCGCATGATCAGCGCCTCATTTTTGATCAAAGATTTGCTGATCGATTGGCGTTGGGGTGAGCGCTATTTTATGCAGCAGTTATGTGATGGCGACCCGACCGCCAATAACGGCGGTTGGCAGTGGGCAGCAGGTTCAAGTGGGCCATCAGCCCAACCCTATTTTCGCATCTTCAACCCAATTGCCCAGAGCAAAAAGCACGACCCAGACGGCCAGTATATTCGGCGATTTGTGCCCGAATTAGCTAACGTGCCCGATCACTATATTCACGAGCCATGGACCATGCCGCCAGCCGTGCAAGCACATGTTGGCTGCGTGATTGGGCGCGATTATCCTGCGCCGCTAGTTGAGCATAGTTTTGCCCGTGAACGCGCCTTGGCAGCCTATCGCACAGCCCTGCAAACCAATGATTAGGTTACTCAACTTGGCGTTGGCTAGGTCAAGCGCGAAAAAACTCCATATTGCCATCATCGAGCGAGCCAAGCCGCAACATCAGCAAATCGAGCAGGTAGTTTTGGTAGAGCCGCCATGGGCGTTGGCGACCTTGACGGGGCAAATGCTTGATCACCCGTTGAACATAGCTTGAGGTGAAACTAAGCGCTGGCTCGGTCGCCATGGTGGGGTTAAAATTCTTGGGCATACAACTGACATAGCCATGGCGATCCATATAATTCAGCAAGCGGCAGACATACATCGAGGTTAGTTCGCATTTGAGCGTCCACGAAGCGTTGGTATAGCCAAACGCCAAGGCCAGATTAGGCACATCGCTGAGCATCATGCCTTTGTAATTCAGAGTTGTGCCCAATTCAACCGTGCGCCCATCAACCACAATTTCAATTCCGCTGAGCAAGCGCAAATTCAAGCCCGTTGCCGTGACAATCAGATCAGCCGCCAAATGCTGGCCCGATTGCAGTTGAATACCTGTAGCGGTGAATTGAGCAATTTGGTCAGTTATAACGCTGGCTTGGCCCGATTTGAGCGCCTTGAAAAAATCACCATCGGGCGCTAAACAGAGTCGCTGATCCCACGGGTTATAGCTTGGGCTAAAGTGGATGTTGGCATCATAGCTATCGCCAAGTTCTTGCTGCGCCATGTTCACCAAGGCGCGTTTGGCAACTTTGGGCAGCGTTCGCATCAATAAATAATAGATAATACCTTGAATAATTGCTCGCCAGCGGATCACGTGAAAGGCCAATTTGGCAGGCAACCAACGCCGCAACTGCTCGGCACGAGCATCACTGGCAGGTTGGGCCACGACATAGGTTGGCGAACGTTGCAACATCGTCACATGGTGCGCTTGCTCAGCCATGGCTGGCACTAAGGTAATTGCCGTCGCACCGCTACCAATCACTACCACCCGTTGATCGCGATAATCGAGATTTTGCGGCCAAGCTTGGGGATGCACCACCCGCCCTTGAAATTGGCTCAAGCTCGGCCATTCAGGGGTGTAGCCTTGGGCGTAATCGTAATAGCCGCCGCACATATACAAAAAATTACAGCGATATTGCACCCAATCGCCCTCGGCCAAGCGCTCAACTTCAACCGTCCAGAGCGCCTGCTTCGATGACCAACTGATCCGGCGAACCATATGTTCAAAGTTAATTTGTTGATCGATGCCATAGATTTGGGCCGTTTCATGAATATACTGCAAAATTGACGCACCATCGGCGATTGCCTGCGAGCTATGCCACGGGCGAAAAGCATAGCCCAGCGTGTACATATCCGAATCCGAGCGAATGCCGGGGTAGCGAAACAGATCCCATGTACCGCCAATCGCCTTGCGGCCTTCGAGAATCGTATAGCGTTTGTGTGGGCAGCGGGTTTGCAGATAATAGGCTGCACTAATGCCCGACAAACCAGCGCCCACAATCAGCACATCAAGATCGATCGCTTGCATCGCTCACCTCATAACCAAGTCAATGGCTCATTATAGCAAGTGTATAAGAGTGTTAATGGTTAAGTTGCACAATTATGAAAGATCGGTATAATCGTCCATGAGCAAGTGAGAGTGAGTGAGTTTGAGGGAAATTTTATCCCCTAGGATACCTCTATACATACATCCTCTCTCTTTGCACGGATTTTTCCCATGAAGGAAAGAGGGTCATATGCTGCCTATTCGTCGTCGCCGTTGGATACCGCTCGCACTCTTGCTGATAGTAATTGTGTCGTTATTGCCGCTTCAATCAACATCAGCGATTCCCATGCTTCCACAATCGGATGCCCTGACCAAGCGTGTTCCAGAGATTCTTGATGAACCACCCGTCAATAACCGCCCTTCCCCAGCTCAATCAGCAGTAACGCCCAAAGAAGAAGCTCAGAATATCGCACCCGTCGCTGAATCCCAGCATTCGTTTAGCGGGATTGACCTGACCTTCACGGGCGACACTATCAGCCAAGTCCCAGTTGCTGCAACCAATGCGGCAGTCTATGTAGCCCAAGCAACGGTAAACGACCTTTACATCGTTAATGGTCAACCCCACTATAATTCAGATAACCTCAGCTATTATGAAGATACTGGGATTTTCATGAACCTTCCCCGTGATAGTTTCACAGTGAATGTTGAAGTTGCAGTCGGGAATATAGGTTTTATTTATATCCAATCTGTCAATAATCCTCAAATATATCAAAAAGCTGCGTTCACCACACCCCAAGGCAATCCTCATGATATGCATTTTACGATCGGACCTTCGATCCCTCGTAATCAACCAATTCATATCTATGTTGGGTGTTTCAACCCTCAGCCAGGGGGATATAATAACTGTCGCTATACGAATTTCCAATTCTACCTTGATAGCGACGTTTTGACACGCATTCCTGATCCAGCGTATGATCATCCAAAAAAACTTCTCCCCAGCTATATTAATCAAGTAAATACAGGTAAATACTTACCCGCAGATGGAGCAGGCAATCCCTTCTTCATGTACGGCTATTTACCACCAGTTCAAGGAATTGACGAAAAATTTCTTTATCAAACTAAGGCTTTTAATTTTCCAGCCCTCCAACCAAACGATACGATTACGATTAACTTTCGCTATTCGGCATTCTCATGGCCAGGAACTACTCCAGCTAATAGTTTTGGCTCACATATCAACCTATTCTTTAGCGATGCAAACAGTTCTACCTATGATGTGTTCGGCTGGGACACATTGTCGCGAGATCTAACTAATCCTATAAACATCCCCATACCAGGCTTTTCTACCTATAGCTATATTCCGTGGCGTAGTGGATCGATTACCCTGAACCAAAATATATATTCTCAAATCTCCAATAAAACTATTCGGATTAACCTTGCGCCTCAATCAGCAGACAGCCAGTATTATCCGTATTTAGCAGGGATTGATTCGATTCAATTCTATCGCAACGGGAAATTAATGAATTTCTCCTCGATTGAGGATCGCATTCCCGCCGACCAAAATGGTGGGAGTTGTGCCCCATGTACGGCTGCGGGCGAAAGCACCATGATTGTTGGCGATCCGGTCAATACCTTATCGGGAGCCTATATCGAGCATGGGGTTGATCAGCAGATTCCCACCGGTGGCACGGCTCTCAGTCTGCAACGTACCTACGTCTCAACCTTGGCCAATAGTAGCCTCTATCCACAAAGTTCGCTTGGGCTTGGGTGGCGTTTTAATTATGCCGAAAGCTTGACTTTGCCGGTAGAAATTACGGGCGTAACAACAGTTGGCGCTGAATCCAACACCGTCATTTACGAAGCAGCCGATGGCAATCGCTATCGCTTCAAGCGCCATGGCAATGATTTTGTAGCAGCACGTGGTATTCGCTTAACGTTGACCAAAAATGCCACTAGCTATACCTTGCAAGCTGCCGATCAATCAGCTAAAACTTTTGATCTGCAAGGCCGTCTCCTCCAACTACGCGATGTCTATGGCCGCACCCAAACGATTACCCTCGGAACCAGCGGAATTCAAACCGGACTGCCGGTCGAAGTGCGTGACGATTTGAGCCAACGCAAGCTGCGGCTTGAATATACCACCACGAGCGGTGTTGTTCGGTTGTATCGCCTGCTCAATGATTTGAATCAGGCAACCGTCTATGAGTATACCCAAGGCCGTTTGGAATGGGTTACCTCGCCCCAAAGCATCCTCAGCCGCTATACCTATGATCCAACAAGTTTGCTCATGAGCAGCGTTACCCGCAACGCAACCAGCAAAAGTCCTTTACCAACCGCCGACCTTGTGATGAGTTATACCAATGGGCGGGTCACTCAGCAAACTGCTCCTGCCGATAATACGGTCTGGGCATATACCTATACTGGAACGGGCGCAAATCAAGCCCAAACCACGACCATGACCGTCAGTCGTGGCGGCATTGTGCTTGATGTCCAACGCTCACATTATCGTGCGGATGGGACATTCGCTTGGCAAGAACGCAACGATGCCTTGCTTGAATATGTGGCTAATGACCGAATGCTCGCCCCAACTGCAGGGGTAAAGGCTGATAAAAGCATTGCGCTACATCATAATAATCCTAAAGGGCAACCAGTTGAAGTGTATGCAGGCGCAATTGAAGGCGCTATACTTGGGACAACTCAACGCACGTTTGCGATTAGTTATACGCCCACTGGTTATCCGGCAATTGTCACCAACACCAATGGGCTAGAAACCTACACGACCTATAATAGTGCTAATCAGCCGCTCACGACCAAAGCCGGTACAGGAACCCTCGTTCCAACCCAAACCTGGACCTATGACGCGGCAACCAAGCAACCGCAAACGATCACCAGTCCTGACGGGATTGTCACCCGCTATACCTATACCGCTGCTGGTCAAGTGGCCTCGACAGAAGTGGGATACGGCACCAGCAGTGTTCAAAAGACCACCTATCAATACGATAGTCTTGGTCGACAAACCCATATGACCCTAGGTGATGGTCTGCCCAATGCAACAACAACGGTTACCGAGTATCGCCCCGATAATCAAATTGCGAAAATCACCCGCAATTATGTGGCGGGCAATACCACTGATCCGCGTAAAAATGTGGTGACCGAGTATGGCTACAATGCCAAAGGGCAATTGATTTGGACAAAGACTCCCGATGGTCGCTATCGTGGCGTGACCAGCTATGATGCTTTAGGTCGCGTTCGTTGGGTCGCCGATAATACGGTCAACCCCAGCACTGGAGCAATTGCGATTGCTGATACCTCCAGCACCAGCCTGCCACCAAGCTTTAGCCCACAACGCCCCGATGCCAATATTGTCACCATGTATGGCTACGATTGGCATGGACGCACCACCCTGATTACCCAAACAGGGATTGTCACCGGCACATTTAATGTCGCAACCTTACAATGGCAATCCAGTACTTCACGGGTCACTCGCATCGAGTATGATCAATTAAGCCGACCTGTCACAACAACCTACAATTACCGACCTGATATCTATGCGGGTCAATTCAACACGAATCATCCCGATGTCAATGTTCCAACCTATACCTATTACGATGGGGCAGGGAAAGTTACTTGGACACGCGATGGATTACGACGTTGGAATCATTTTGAATATGATCAGCTTGGCCGTCCAGTAACGACGACGCTCAATTATGAAAATGGCGACCCACTAACGGTTGATCCAGTCAATGCAACCTGGGCAAGCACAAACGACACCGATATTATCTCGATTACCCACTATGATCAGGGTGGACAGATCGACCATACCATTCGTAATTTCGTCGATGGGGTGCGCGATACCACGATTCCAGATAGTTCTATCCCATGGCAGATCACTGATGTTGTCACGGATGTGGTTACACGCTACCATTACGACCAGGCTGGTCGGATGGATCAAACGATCTCAAATTATGTTGCTGGAGCAACTGACCCTGAGTTTAACCGCGTTGCAAACACTATTTACGATCAAGCAACTGGACGAACGCTTGGAGTAACCGACGCATGGAATCAATATACGGTCTATGAATATGATCAACTTGGACGATCAGTCAGCAGCGTAACGAATTGTCGCACCAGCAGCGGTGTTCCAACGTACAATCGCAACACATGTGCCAGTACAACCTCGCAGCGCAATCTTCCCTCACCTTTATCGGTCTACGATCAGCTAGGGCGGCTAAGCCAAACCTTGAGCGTTGATGCGATAGGTGGGTTAGGCTTTAATGGACCACCCACCCAATATAGCTATGATGGGCTTGGACAGTTGGTCGAAACTATTGTCAATAGCCAACCAGGCCAAGCTGCATCCGCAACAGTCAATGTCAAATCGACCACCACCTATCTCGATGCTGCCGGCAGTCGCTGGAATGAAACCGACCCGACCGGCAAAATAACCCAATACGAAACCGATGGGTTTGGACAAGTCAACAAAGTTATCGATCCAGCTGGATTGATCACGCTGAGCGGACCACGCTGGACAAAAACACCCGATGGTCAAGTTCGTGTGGCGATGATTGATGGCCTTGGCCGCACAATCAAAACGGTGAGCAATTATCAGGATGGGGTCTACGTTCCAGCAACCGATACCACCACCCACGATATCATCACCCTCACCCGCTATGATGTTGGTGGTCGCCAAGTTGCCGTGACCAATAGCCTCAATATTCGAACGCGCTACGATTATGACTTACGCGATAACTTAATTCGGATTATTGAGAATGATCTTGGCACATGTACCGCCAGCGATACGAATGACTGTCAAGTAACCACCGAATATCGCTATGATCGGGTCGGCAACCTAATCAAAACGATCGATGCCCGCGGCTACAGTACCACCAAGAGTTACGATAGCCTTGGGCGGGTACGGCGCACAACCGATGGCTTAAACCGCCATACACTCTTGACCTATAACCAAGATGATACTGTAGCAACCATTGCCCCAGCAACAGGCAATCCAATCTCCTATAGTTACGATGAGGTGGGTCATCAAATCCAAGCAACAGGCTGGGATTCAACCGCCGTTCAACAATGGACCTACGACCTCGCAGGACGGTTATCATCAGTCTATGATGCATCGGCACAAGATGCCGCCGCCGGACGAACAGGCACCATCAGCTACAAATATGATGTCCTGAATCGGATATCGAGCGTCGCCCAATCACTTGAAGGTGATCCTCAAGGCAATTGGACGCTGACCTATGGCTATGATGCAGCCGGACGTACCACAGCAATCGGGGGAACAAGCTATTCCTATGATACCGCTGGACGTTTAAGCTCGGTTATTCGAGGTGGTTCACCCTTAGCACAATATGCGTATCAGGGGTCAACAGGTCGCGTAGCAAGTATCACCCGCTTAGAGGCCGGAAACAATCGACTGATTGAAAGCCTTGGCTATGATACCCGTGGCCGCGTAACCAGTCGCAGCATCACCGGAGCAACCACGGCTGCGGCCATGCCAACGCCAACAGCACCTCAGTTGGCGCAATTCACCTATGCCTATGATCGCGCTGATCAGCCAACGAGTTTTACCGAAACCCAACTCAATAGCGCGGGCACAGCCACAACCAATGAAACGCATAGCTATACCTACGACAAACTCAATCGCCTGATCAGCGAAAATGCCAGTGGCACAACCACCACTTTTCGCTTTGATGCAGCTGGTAATCGGATTAAAGTTAACAGCCAAAACTCCAGTTACAATGCCGCCAATGAGCGAGTAGGATTCGCCTATGATGTGTATGGCAATGTCACTGGTGACGGCCAAAATGTCTTTAGTTATGATGGCTTCAACCGCCTCAAGAGCGTCATCAAGGGAGCGAATGTCTATAGTTATCGCTACCATGAGGAAACGCTGACCAGCCGGTTCGTCAATGGCACGCGGACGCAAGCCTTTAATTACGATCGGGTTGGAACGTCATTAAGTAGCATCCTTCGGATTCATACGATCCAACCAACCGATACGCTGTATACCACCTATATCACCGGGCTTGGTGGCGATATCATTCAATCGGAAGCAACCTTTAATGGCGCACCACAAACCAATGGGAAGCTCTTCCTAATTAGTGATAACCAAAGCACAGTACGGATGTTGGTGAATGCTAGCAATGGCGCACGCACTAAACAAGATAGTGATGCTTGGGGCAATTTTGTGCCTGCGGCAGGCCAAACCCTAGCACCATCGTCAATTCGCTACACCGGCGAATACACCGACCGTGACACAGGCTTGGTGTTCTTACGGGCACGCTGGTACAACCCTGCTAGCGGAACCTTGTTGAGCAAAGATCCATTTGCTGGTTTCGCCAATCAACCTCAATCACAACATCCCTACATCTACGCAGGCAATAACCCAACCACTAATAGCGACCCAACCGGGCGCACCTGTGAAGGCTGTCAACCAGCAGGGGTAACCCGCGATCAATGGCATCAATATGTTGATCTGTATGATGTAACCTATTCAGGGTTTGTAGGGGCGTTGATCAATCATCCATTTGATCGGATGGGTGATGCAACGGTCTTCGATAACTATGCCCATGCGACTCGCTCATCCCTCGATTTCATCTACTATCTCAAGAACTTCTTATGGGGTTGTTCGATCCAACAATACGGAGCCTTAGAGAATCTATGGTCAAATGCCGAAACATGGTCAGAACACTTTTACCATGATCGGCTGCCATCGGTTCCATTGCATCGCTATGATAGTATCGAAGATGCGATGGATGCCTTGGGTGATGAGGCATATCTCAACTATTTCATTGAAACAAATCTTGCTGATGGCAATCATCTTGATCCAATTGACTCGATAAGCCCAGGGCTTGCCGATGTCCCGGTAGTCCCATCTACACCACGGCAGAATAATCCATCGACCGATGTTGATGATCCGGCTCCAGCGAAATCGCCAAAACCTAGTAATGACCCCGATGTCGATGTTGACAATCCAGCCCCAAGCATATCACCCAAAGTCGGAGAATCTTGTAGCTTTGATGCGACAACGTTGGTTGCGACCGATGAAGGGCTGGTTCCAATTGCCACGATTCAAGTTGGCGATCTGGTCTTAGCCTACGACGAAGCTACTGGCACAACTGACTACTACACCGTTACCGCCAGCTTTGTGCATAGTGATCCAGTCTTAGTTGACGTTGCCATTGACAATGAATGGATCAACACAACTCCCGAGCATCCCTTCTTCACCGCCGATGGCTGGACAGATGCTGAAAACCTTGAACTTAGCGACTGGGTTGCCAGCGCTGATGGCGAGTGGGGAAAAATCACCGCGTTGCGCCTACGTGGCGACCAACGCTTTATGTACAACCTTACGGTTGCCGAAGCTCATACCTTCTTTGTTGGTGATGGTCGCTGGTTAGTCCATAATGTTTGTATTGATGGTGTCGAATATCCTGTCGATAAACCAACTAACCAAACCAAAAATGACTCTATTTGGTATGATACTCAAGCGCAGGCACGCCAAATGGCACGTCAAAAAATGGGACATAATCCTGTTGAAATTGAACCAAATAAGCTACGGCGCAGGGATGGTACATGGCAATATCGTGCAAAACCAGGAGATTTAGCAGGTGATAACCAAGGCCCACACATTCATTTGGAAAAACTAGATCCCAAGACAGGCGATGTACTTATCAACCTACACTTACGTTGGAGAAAATAATTATGAAAATTATTTAAATTAGTACTCGAGACAATTAATAAAGAAAATATTAAAGGATTTATATTATGGAATAGTCACTCTTTCTGAGAGTGGCTATTCCATAAATGTAGTAATGGTTCATATGAAAGGAGGCTAGGGGTAAAGAACTATAATCTTAATATTACACATTATCAATTAAATTTTCTCTGTACTTCCTACAACCAAAGATAGAAATGGTTGGAACAAAGATGAACTTCGATCAAAGACTGATTCGCCAGATGCCATTAAGTGAGTTGTGGAATACTACGGGTGTAGTCAGCACGATAAATCATGGTTCGCGCGGACGTAAAGCGATTATTGAATTGCTTCGTCGTGGACTTGTATGGTTTATGATTGCGAACGTAGGCGATAAACCATCCTGGATTCCGTTGGACATGTGTTATATATGGTGGAAAACCGAGATTCGAGATCGTCTTATTGAACCAGAGGATGCTGCCGTGTGGATTCGGTATGACTCATTCCCAGGGGGATATTGCTATGTTGCCGAAGAATGGGAAAATTTCGATGGAATTCCGATCATTGTACTAACAGTATGGCATTGACTGCTCTCCAGACGTTTTTCACTGATAAACCGCTAAGTTTTGAGACATTGAATTGAATTTAATCGGCAAATTCTATAATAAGGGTATGGCGAGCCATTCCATTATGCTCGCCATACCCCAACCAGAACTTACCACTCCACAGGCAAGGCTTCGAGGCCGCGCACAACTGCGGTCGAACGCCAACGCAACTGCTCAGCGGGCACGGCTAAGCGCAAGTTTGGGCGCAGATCAGTCAATAATTGCAGGCCAATTTGGGCTTCCATGCGGGCTAAAGGCGCACCTAAGCAATAGTGAATGCCCAAACCAAAACCAACATGGCGATTCTTTTCTCGGGTTATGTCGAGTTGATCAGGGTTAGTAAATTGGCGTTCATCCCGATTGGCTGAGGCCAGCGCGACCAAAACCATTTCGCCTTTGGCAATCTTGGTGTCGGCAATAATCACATCTTCAGCAGCGTAGCGCTCGGTCGCGGTTTCAACTGGCGCAGTAAACCGCACCAATTCCTCAACTGCCGATTTGATCAACTCTGGCGAACGTCGCAACAAGGCCAACTGCTCAGGATGCTGCAATAACGCTAGGGTTCCCGATGAAATCAGATTGACCGTGGTTTCGTGGCCTGCGAGCATCAGCAAAAAGACCATGGCGACTAATTCATCTTCACTGAAACGATCACCATCGGCCTCAGCTTGCACCAACGCCGTCAGCAAATCGTCTTGGGGGTTGCTGCGCCGCTTGGCAAAAAGTTGTTTGAGATATTTCATCTGAGCCATAATTGCCGGAATTGCCAATAGCATATTCAGCATGGTTGGGCTGTTCAGTACATATTTGGCCCAACGATGAAATTTTTGGCGATCCTCAGTTGGAATGCCAAGCAATTCGACGATCACGGTCAAAGGCAGGGGCAAGGCAAAATCGGCAATCAAATCGCCGCGACCACGTTGTTGGCTGCTGATTAATAATGATTCAGCAATTGACTGAATGCGTGGCCGCATTTCTTCCATGCGCTGAGGGGTAAAAGCTTTGTGGACCAATGAACGTAAGCGCAGATGGTCAGGGTTATCTTGATCGAGCATATTGCTTTCGAGCGCTCGAAGCGATGCGGGCATCCATGGGCGTTTGCGTTGTTGCTCCAACGATTGGGCATTCTTATAGTTTTTGACAAAGACCCGATCGTTTTTCAAAATTTCAACGACATCATCGTAGCGGGTAACAATCCATGTCGGCAGCGAGCCAAGTTTAGCTTTAGCAACTGGATTATCACGGCGTAACTGAGCATAAATACTAAACGGATCAGCCTTGAATTGGCGATCAGTCAAATTCAAGACTGGTTGAGTGGGCTTGGTTTCACGCGATACACTACTCATGTGGCGGCTCCTGGAGAATGCCATACAACACCAAATTGATGGTGGTACGAGCTAATTCAGGCCATTGATTGATGGCAACCTCATCGCCCAACATGCGCAAGAGCACCAAACCAAGGATGCTGCTTGCCAGCGAGCGGGTCAATAATTCAGCTTGGGCTGGCCGCAAAATCCCCTGATCAATCCATAACTGGACAACTGGATTGGCAAGCTCAAAGGTTGGGCCAAAAATTTCGCGAAAATACCGCTCGCGCAGACTTACATCGCTCAGCACCGCTGGCAGAGCTGCCTGCAAATCAGTCATTTGCTCCATCAGCCGCCCCACCCGTTCTTCGAAATAGCTGGCAATAAAACCACTGGGCCGACTATCCAGAGCTTGGGTGAAATCAATTTCTCGTTGTTCGCGATCGTTCAAACGCTCCAAAATCCCTAGTAGTAACTCGTGCTTGCTGGCAAAATAGAGATAAATTGTGCCATCAGCAATGCCTGCGGCCTTGGCAACTTGGCGAATCGTGGTTTGATGAAAGCCTTGCTGAGCAAACACCTGGGCAGCAGCATCAAGAATTTGGCTTCGGCGGCGTTGGTTGAGCGATGCTTCAGGGTTTTGGGTTGCCATACAGGTTCCTATAAAATGAATGAACATTCATTCATTTTGCTATGAGTATAGAATTAAGTATATTGATTGTCAATCAGTTCTTGATCCATGTTATTTTTAGCCACGAATTACACGAATTGCACGAAAGTTTTCATTCCTCATCCCTCATCCTTTCGGTCGCTCTGCGCCTCTGCGTTAAGGTCTAAACTTCTGACCCCTAGTCCCTGAATCCTGATCCCTGACTACTCATCGGCGCATTTAGCCAAATCGAGCAAGCGCTGCAAGGCCGGCAAAGCCGCCGCGACGATGCTTAATTCGACTTCACTCAAACTTGCAACATGGGCTGTCAGCTGTTTGTGGGCTTGAGTTTGGGCTTGACGAACTGCATCCAAGCCTGCGTTGGTTAATTGTAAAAGCTGTTGTCGCCGATCTTGGGGGTGGGGAATGCGCTCGATCCAACCGCGCTCAACCAGTGCTGGCAGCAGTTCGCTGATCGCTTGCGGGCTAACATGCTGTTGACGCGCCAAACTACTCAGCGATTGTGGGCCATGCTGAAGCTCGTTCAACATGCGCAATTGGGCGGCGCTGGTAGCCCCATCGAGCTGCCGCCGCACCTCAAGATCAACCAAACGATGCAGTTGAGGCGCAAGTGTGAATAAATCTTCGACCAGTCGATCAATATAATGCCGCTGCATAATTATCCTTATTCTTCAAGTTACTTGATGATTTTTATAAATACAGGCTTTATTTTTCGGCATAAAACTATAATAACAAAAAAATATTTTCAAGCAGATTGAACTTGACAACGACCATAAAGCTCCTTATTCTACTGATAGAAACAGATTCATCAAATAGTGCCAGTCTGATCAGCGCTTCGGCTGTGGCGGAACCTTGGCCAAATTAGCGTCTATTCTAACATTCTTAACCACAACAACTCATTCAGGAGGTGCCGATGCCCCATGATATATCGTTGATCACCAATATTTCGGTCGCGTTGGTCGTGGCTTTCGCTGGCGGTTTGCTGGCTCGCCGCTTAGGTCTACCCACAATTGTCGGCTATCTTTTAGCGGGAATGCTGATCGGGCCATTTACGCCTGGCTTCGTCGGCGATATTGGCGATATTAGCCAGCTTGCAGAAATTGGCGTAATCTTCCTCATGTTTGGGGTTGGTTTACACTTCTCGCTCAAGGATCTTTGGTCGGTGCGCAAGGTGGCGATTCCAGGAGCAGCCCTGCAAATGCTCTTGGCGACTGGCTTGGGCTTTGGGCTAACTCGTTTGTGGGGTTGGACAACCGCCGCAGGTTTGGTCGTCGGCTTGGCGATTTCAATTGCGAGTACAGTGGTGTTGCTGCGTGGCTTGATGGATGCAGGCCAACTCAATACGCCCGCTGGCCAAACCGCAGTTGGCTGGTTGGTGCTTGAAGATTTAGCCACCGTGCTGATTTTGGTCTTGTTACCAGCCTTGTTCGGCAGCGAGGGCGGTAATCCGTGGGTGACAGGCGGCTTGGCCTTGCTCAAAACCACCGCCTTTGTATTGATTATTCTGTTCGTTGGCGGGCGTTTCTTGCCATGGCTACTGACCTCGATTGCCCATTCACGTTCGCGCGAACTGTTTATTTTGGCAGCCGTAGCCGTCGCGCTTGGCACAGCCTTTGCCGCAACCGCCGCCTTTGGCGTTTCATTAGCACTAGGCGCGTTCTTAGCTGGCGTAGTGCTGGGCGAATCGGAAATTAGCCATCAAGTTGGCGATGAAGTGCTGCCCTTCCGCGAAATCTTTGCGGTGATCTTCTTTGTTTCAGTGGGTATGTTGGTCAACCCGCAATACCTGTGGGATCACATCGGCCAAGTCGTGGCCTTAACCGCGTTGATCGTCATTGGCAAGGCTATTTTCACGCTCTTTTTGGGCTTGATTCTGCCTTCAACTGGCCGCACGATGATTGTGGTCGCCGCTGGCCTCAGCCAAATTGGTGAATTCTCGTTTATCGTTGGGCAGGCTGGGGTTGGTTTGGGGGTATTGACCCAAGATCAATATTCGCTGGTGTTGGCGGGAGCAATGTTCTCGATTATGCTCAATCCAGTGATGTTTTGGTCGATTCCGCATGTTGAAACATGGCTCAAGCGTTATCCAAAACTATGGGCACGTTTTGAGCGCCACGCCACGACTGAGCCGCAACCAACCACATTGCCTCAGGCCGAACATGTCGTCGTCGTCGGCTATGGGCGGGTTGGCGAGCACATTGGCACAGTCTTAAATCGGCTGCAAATTCCCTTTTTGGTGGTCGAAGCCGACAATCATCGCGCTGACGATTTTATGACCAAGCATATTCCAACGTTGATCGGCGATGCAGCCAACTCCGATGTGCTCACCCACGCCAAACTTGAGCAAGCCAAAGCCTTGGTGGTGACCTTGCCCAACGAGGCGGCTAGTGAGTTAGTCGTGGCGGCTGCCCGCGATCTCGCACCAAATTTGCCGATTATTGCACGGGCGGCAACCAATTCAGGGGTACAACGGCTCGCCGATTTGGGCGCACAAGATGTGATTCATCCAGAATTAGAGGGTGGTTTGGAAATTATTCGGCATACCTTGTTGCGCTTGGGCTATCCTGCAACTCAAGTTCAAGGCTATACCGATGCCGTCCGACGTGATCAATATCACACAGATATCACGCCGACTGAGCATCTCATCCTTGAACAACTGATTCAAAGCGTGCGCGGCTTTGAGATTGCTTGGCGTGGCATTGCCGCCAGCAGCACCATGATTGGCCAAAGCTTGGCCGCCCTCAACTTCCGTGCTCAAACTGGTGCTTCCGTGATCGCAGTCATTCGCGATCAGCAATTGATTAGCAACCCTGAATCGCAATTGACCCTCGCGCCAGGTGATTTACTCGGCTTGATTGGCGATGAAAGCCAAATTAATGCCGCCGATAGCCTGATCAGTCGCAGCCAAGCGAGCGAGCAGAGCACCAACCAACCATCCGCTGCAACCTTCGCCCCCAGCGGAGCCTAAATTAAAGGCCTGCGATTATGGTTGATCGCAGGCCTTTGCAAGAAAACCTTCAAAACACAGCTATTTTAGTGATTGGATTGCATAGGTAATGCCTTGTTGCAGACTACTTTGGGTAATGATGGATCGGAAATCAATGCCCAAGGTCACGAGGGTTTGGGCCAACTCGGGGCGAATGCCGGTGATAATAACCTGAGCACCAAGCAATTGTACACTTGTAGCGGCCCGAATGAGTAATCCAGCCACCTGGGTATCCATAATCGGAACACCCGTCACATCAACGATCGCCATCTGGGCTTTGTGAGTATGCACGCCTTCCAACAAGGTTTCCATCAAGCGCTGCGCCCGCGCCGTATCAACGCTACCAATCAAGGGCATCAACACAACCGTATCCGCAATTGGGATCAATGGAGTTGAAAGATCAATCAAGGCTTGCTGTTGAGTCCGAATAATTTCTTCGTGCAAGCGCTGACGTTCGGCATCAGCCTGTTGCTGATCGCGAATATCGTGGGCGATCAATGAAAAAAAGCTGGGCTGCTGATCATAATCATAATGACACAACACTTGATAATGCAGCGGCAGCTGGCTGCCTTGGGCCGTTTGCAAATGATAATCGCCCATCCATGAGCCATGGGTTTGGGCATGCTGCAAGGTTTGGCTAATCCAAGCTTGGTCGGGGGCGGTGCGGTAAAGCTGTTGCCACGTTAATGGCTCAGCTGCTGTGGTTGGTTCGGATTGGATAACGTGGCGAGCGGCTGGATTGAGATATTGGATCTGACCAGCAGCATCAGCAATCATTACCAGATCAGGGGTCGCGCTTAAAATACTATCAAAGCGGATTAACAGTGCTTCGGCTTGCTTTTGCTGGGTAATATCCAGCAACACACCATCCCACAAAATGGCTCCATTATCCAATTTGCTAGGTCGCGAGGCGCTTTGCAACCAACGCTCGTGGCCATTGATCACAATCCGGCCTTCCCAATGCCAAGCAGTAAGGCTTTGGGCCGAAGCCAACATTCCTTCCTGAAAACGGCTACGGTCGGCAGGATGCATCGCCTCCGTCACAATGTTGGCCTGATGCATAATCGCTTCTGGCTCGTGGGCATACAGATCGCGACTGCCTGTGCTGACAAATGGAAAGCTGATGGTTGTATCGGGATTCAGCAATAATTGATAGACCATGCCAGGCACGTTGTCGATAATCCGCTGCAAACGAATCTCGTTATTAGTGCGCACCGCCGCAGATTCGCTGGTTGTGCTCAGATCGCGTGAGATGCCAACCGTGCCAATGATTTCCCCCTCGTGACTGCGAATTGCATGCTTGGTGGTCGCAAATAGATGGACATCACCGCTATGATGGGTGACTGGCTCGCACTCGATCACTAATGTTTGACCAGTTTGAAACACCTGCGCATCATCACGAATATACTGCTGGGTATAATCAGGCTGATTGAAATCGGCATCGATCACATCTTGGAGCTGCTGCTTGTCCATGCCATAGTAATCGCGAAAAGCGCGATTGGCATAGCGAATATGCGAGCCTGGGCCTTTGTATAAAATCAAATCGGGGAGTGTATCTAAAATTTGTTCATAGATTAAGAGTTGTGCCCGCAAGCTGTCAATCGTCTGCTGAACGTCGCGAGGTGGTTGCGCCCCATCCTGATCCAGATTGCTTCCCATTATGGGCCTCCCCCAAAGGATACCGAGATACTATTGGCTGAACTGCTTGAACGTGCGGCGATTCCTGCTATGGTAGCATACATCGTGCTAAATTTGGATAGGCTTTAAGTTCCCTCACCCCCAACCCCTCGCCCGCCGCAGTGGGCGAGGGGTTGGGGGTGAGGGGGTGAGGGCATGAATAGCAACGTTGCATTCCAGCCAACCATTGTTAAGGCGAGGCCATGCTCCCAGATCGTCAAAACATCGACTAGGCAGTTCGATTGTCGGCCCTCCGTTGGATACCGCTCAATCCTGGTTGGGGTAACATACACCCGGCAAACGTAGCAGGAGTAAGTTATGTCGCAACCAATTAATCAATTACCCTGGGAGCATGCCGATTGGTTCGACCGTTTGAGCACATGGATTGAGCAGCAGTTAGCGAGCCATCAACGCAGCATGCTTGAGCCAATTCAACTCGTACATCAACGCCCATGGTCGGCCTTTGCCCAAATCCAGACTAATCAAGGTATGGTCTATTGCAAAGCGCCAGCTCCAGCCTTCCACTATGAAGCGGCCTTGACCCAAGCCTTGGCCGATTGGCAACCTGATTGCAATGTGCCAGTTTTAGCGATCGAACCAACCCAGGCTTGGATTCTCTCAGCCGATGCTGGCACAACCTTACGTCAACTTGGCCAAAATCTGACCCAGCTTGAGCATTGGTATGCGTTGTTGCCACAGTACAGCGAGCTACAAATAAACCTCGCTCAACGGGTTCCAGCTTTGTTAGCACTCGGCGTTCCCGATCGGCGATTAAGCCAGTTCCCAACGTTGTTTCGCGAACTCTTGAACGATCGCCAGCATTTATTGATTGATCAAGAACTTGGCTTGAGTAGCAGCGAATATCAACAATTGCAAGCATTAGCGCCAATGGTACAAGCACAGGCTGCCCAATTAGCCGAATTTGGCTTGCCAGAAACGCTGACCCACGAAGAAATTCATGAAAATAATGTGCTTTACGGCGAGCGCGGCTATACCTTTACCGATTGGAGCGATTGCAGCGTGAGCCATCCCTTTTTTTCGCTGCTAGTCACGTTGCGAGCCGCTGCCCATTGGCTCAAGCTCGATGAGCATGGCCCCGAGTTACAACGGCTGCGTGCTGCCTATTTGGAGCCATGGACACGCTTTGCGCCGCGCTCGCAGCTTGATCAAGCGGTGGAGATTGCCTATCGGCTTGGGATGATCAATCGGGCGCTTTCGTGGCGGCAAGCCTTGGACGGCCTCGATCCAGCTCAAACGCAAGAGTATCAAGATAATGTCGCAGGCTGGCTCCAAGATTATTTAACAGCCAATACGGCTTAAAGCCAACCCACACCTCACCCCAACCCCTCTCCCACGGCGGCGGGAGAGGGGCGTTCTAATGATCATGAGGGATGGTTTCCCCCTCGCCTCGCGTGCGGGAGAGGGGCGTTCCAAGGGTAGGTTTAAGTTCCCTCACCCCAACCCCTCTCCCACTGCGGCGGGAGAGGGGCGTTCCAAAGGATGGTTTCCCCCTCGCCTCGCCTCGCGTGCGGGAGAGGGGGCTAGGGGGTGAGGGCATGCCAATTACCAGTGGCGCTGAATTGCTGGCAGATAGATGATATGCGGCGTTGCGTTGCTCAGTTCTTGAATACAACTGTTGAGCGCATTGACATCGCTTTGGTCAATCGTGCCATCACGATTAATATCAGCGCGATAATCATACAATTCATCACCAACACTAGCCCCAACCAAGGCCTGCACTGCCGCCACATCTGCTGCGGTCAGGCCGCCAGTGCCATTGGCATCGCAGAAATCGGCTTTGTTGCTAGCATTAACCGTGACTGGAATGCTGAAATTGCCAAGGCTTGAGTTTATGCTAATGTTGGCGGTTTGGCTGCCGTTGCGCAATAAGCTTGGGTTCAGCACCGCCGTGATCGCCAGTGGCGTTGTGCCACTGACTTGGCTGAGATCAAGCCAAGCAGCATCGCTGGAGAGGGTTACATCGGTTCCCGCTCGACTCAGCAAGGTTAAGGCGCGTTGGGGCAACTGAATATCTTGGGCCAAATCGACCTCAAATTCAAGGCTTGGCGGCCAAATATGCAATTGATCAACGGGCGCTCCATCGCTCGTCAAGGGATCGCCACCATCCTCAACTTCGCTAGCATCAGAGCGACCATCGCCATCAGTATCCGGATTGTTCGGATCAGTCTGGCGCACTAGTTCGACTCGATAGCTCAAGCCATCACCATCAGCATCGCCCAAGGCATCGTGATCGTTCAGCAAATTCAGGCCTAAATCAAGCTCCTGTTGATCGCGCAAGCCATCGCCATCGTAATCGGCCAGCACTTCGATCGTGGTAGTGCTAACGGTTTGCAGGCCAGCCGGATTGATCGCGGTCAGGCTAATTGTATGCTGGCCAACGCTGAGTTGGCGATACAATTCCGCGCCACTGCCAAGATCGCCGTCGCGGTCGCTAAACCAATGCAAACTAGCACTCGTGCTCAATACGCCAGTTTGCGGATCGTTGGCCATGCCCAAGAAGCTGATCGCTTGGTTTTCGAGCAACTGGGCGTTCGCACTTGGCGCAATAATCGCCGCACTCGGCGCTTGATCGGCGATGCTCAACAATTCGCTGGTAGCACTGTTAGCATGCAAGCCATCGCTGACCCAAACCCGCAAACGCCCACTACTCGTACCAGCCAACTGGGCCAGATCGATCTCGCGGCTACCGCTGGTTGTAGCACTGGCGATCGCTTGCCAGGTTGCGCCATCATCAGCGCTCCATTCAATCGAAACTGCCAACGGATCGCCATCGGCATCAGTAACTTGCCAAGCAAAGCCAATTTGTTGATCAGCTAGATAGCGCTGCGCCAAATTGCTGCTAATGCTCACGCTGGGAATAGTCGGGCCGGCGCTCCAAGTGGCTAATTGGCTTTGTTGATGCACTAAATCAACCCGCACCACGCCCTCGGCCTTGGGAATTGTGGCCGAGAACAAGCCTTTGAGTTGATTTGGATGATCGTGAATAATTGGCGTGCCAGGCTCGTGGTTATGCGGCGGCACATGGAAGGTTGCCAGTACACCGCGTCGCGCAAGTTCGTTGCCCTCAGCATCGTATTGCACCAACTGATAATTGGTTTGATAATCGAGGCTTTTGGCACTGGTAGCGGGCTTTAATTCAACATGGTCAATTGTGCCAGCGATTGCTCCAGCAATTGGTGAAATACTGCCTGCGATGTGTAAACGTTCTGGCTCGTCGTTGGGCGTTGCCAACCGTTCACGCTCAGGGGCAAATTCATACAGCGGGCGGAGCACGCCGAAACGTTCGCGGCGCATAAAACTAATATCGGTTGGCTCGAAAAAGCTATTAGCATTGCCACGATTACAGGCATAACTCAAAATAGCCTTGGGCCGATTCACCGATGATTCGCTGGTTCCATCCAAAACATTGGGCAATTGTGCTCCAGTAATTGGATTGACCATCGGCTCACTGACACCTGGTTGGCGCACCAAGGTCAAATCCGCTGAAAAGATCGCCGGATCAACGCCGCCACAATTTGATGGCAAAAGACTGGTGATGTAGCGTAGCTCGCTCGTCTTGGAGTGATTATCACCTCCAGGCATGCCATAATCGATATAGGTAGGCTGATCTTCCTCAACCATCCCCATCATATGGCCTAGCTCGTGGGCTAGCGTTTTGCCAATATTGCCATCGCCAACCCCCCAGCCCAAAAAGCGCGGATCTTCATCATTACAATCGTCTTGCCCTGCTTGGCTAAGATAATAACCAGCGTTTTCACACTCAGGGTCTGGCGACCAATCGCCATTTTGGCCTAGCCGTCCCATCCCAGCGGCTTTACTCTCAGGATCAACCACGCTTGGATGTATCACGCCCATCGCGACCATAATCCGATCCTTGTTTAAGGCGTTATAGCGTAAACGGCTATTTTCAAGCTGCATACCAAATTCGTCAAAGGCATCGCCATCTTCAACCTTAAACATCCCAGATTCACTAATCGCAGTTGACGGAATCGTAATACTCGACCGGATTGGAGCAATGCCACCAGGAAACACCCGCCAGCGAAAATCCGCCATGTTTGGTTCGATTGCGTCGAGCCATTGCTTAATCGCGCTAGCACTCATTGCGTCGGGCACAACCGGCACCAACAGCAAGCGAATGGGATCAGTTGGGGTAACATCGACCTCAAAACTGGTACTCGTCGCAATGGCACTACCATTCTTGAGCAACACATCAACTGTGGTCGGGCCATCAGCGGGATAAATAATATTTGGCACATTCAGCGCATTCGCCACATCGCGATACGTAGCGGCTGGCGGTAGCCCAACCGTAGTTGGCAAGGCGCTATACGAAACTGGCACAGCATAATCGCGCCGATTCGGCTGGCCAGTCTGTCCCATGCGCACCAGTACTTGATCAAGCATCAAGCGATCGGTTGGACGCAAAGCTTGGCTGGTATGCACAAACACCGAAGCCATGGTGGCGTTATTCGACCATAATTTTTGGCGCTGAGGGTTATTACTGTCCAGCGGGGCAAAGCCGAGATAGCCTTGATTTAATTGCACCTGATTAATTCCCAGGTTAATTCGGCGCACATCGCCAACCTGAGCTTGCATACCAGCACAGCTATTTTGCACCAATAAGTTGCCCGATGTATCGCCGCTGGTTACCTGATGCTGCGCGGCGATCGAGCTTTGCACTCCACGGCGTGGCGTGCCAGTTCCCATACTAATCATCGCATTGGGATCAAAATTAGAGCCGTTGATTGTGATAATGCCACCAACATTTGTACCAGTCGGGAAAATATGTTTAATTGTTGGAATGGCACAAAACGCTGGATTGCTGCTTGTGCCAAGGCTCGCTCGTCGCAAGCCACGCCGCACATTCACCGTGCCACTCAGATTATGTTTAGTAATCGCCACGCGAATCAGCGTCGGCGAGACTGAAATTAATGATGGAGTGGCTCCACCAATCTGAACATCTAAATTCAGGTCGTTGCCAAAACCCGAGCCAATAATCTCAACGACCTGACCATAGGCCGCGCTGGTTGGGGTAATCTGGCTGATGACTGGAATTTCTTCGGCCAACGGTGGCAAGAATGCTCCACGCACGCTAATGCCACCATCAGGATGGGCAAACCAAACCCGATCGCTCTGATCGGCGGCGATTGCTCGCACGTTGTTCGAACGAATGCCACTGTTGGCCCAATAAAACCATTGCCAAACGTTGGCTTGGGTTTCGACGCTGGCTCCCGCCCACAAACGCCCGCGTTCGTCGTTGGCTAATCGTGCAGGGCGAGTGCTCCCCGCAACCGCAACAAAACTATTGGCTGTCAGCGATTTACGCACCAAGCCAGTGGTTGTGCTGGCAATAATGCTGCCATCAGGGCGTTCCAACAGATCAGTAATTGTATCGCTGGCTGGCAAGCCACCATTGGCTACGCTAAACTCCTGCCATGTGGCCGTAACTGCATCGAAACGGGCTATCCCATTACTCGTTCCTGCCCACAAGGCGTTATCAATGCCAACCAATAAGCTGGTTGCGTGAGTTCCAACCAATGGCAACGCCAAGCGAGTTACCAAGCGCCCACGATCATACAAGCCTACGCCATCGCCCAAGCCCAGCCACATGCGGCCAGTAGCATCAGCGGCAAGGCTATAGACAGGTTCGCTCAGGCTGAGATTTGCTACATCCTGCCAAGCTGCGGTTGGCTGCCAAAGCTGAACGCCGTTGCTATGCGCGACCCAAATTCGGCCTTGGTGGTCGGCTTCAACATCATAGGCAGTCACGGCATAATGTCGCCACGTCAGGCCATCTGGCTCAAGCACATGCAGCATCGTGGCGGTTGCGGCAAACAAGCGCCCACGCACCGTCCATAAACGCTCAATTTCAGCACCCATATCAAATTGATTCCAGCGCGGGGCATGGCTATAGAGCATATTGTTGCGGGCCGTATAAACTTTTTCGCCAACCGCACTCAGCGCAGCCAGCCCACTCAAGCCTGTTTTTGCGCCAATTGGGGCGTTTAGATGGGTAAAATCGCTGGCACGAAGGCTGGCAACCGGGGCTTGACCATCGCGGCGCACTTCAAAAGCACTTAGGCCATTGTCGCTGCTAAACCAAATGCGGCCATCAGCATCAACATCGACCTGATGGGCGTTGTTGGCATAGGGCAGATCGAAAATATTGAAAACTGGGTTGGCACTATCGGGCAAATTGGCGGCTGGATAGCGACAAACGCCCGTATCGCCAGCAACCCATAAATCGCCATTTTGGCCAATTGCCATGGTGCGAGCCTGAAATGGCAAGGCATTACACAAGACCCCAAAATCAACCACCGCCCAACTCGTGTTGGCTGCGGCAAGCTTACGCACGCGATACAGCCGTGGGTAATAATCTTCGGGTGGCAGCTGTGCGCCAAAATTCTGGCGATGCGGGCCACAATTATTGACCAACTGGTTAATCGCCCAATATTCTAGAAAGAGTGGAGTTGAGCGCGGGCTGGTGCGAATTGAGGTAGTTTGCGAGCAGCCAGGCCCAACATTTTGGTAGGTGTAGTTACCCAACGAGCCATTGGGCACTTGATACGAGGCGATTGCTGTGCTGCCAATCGTGTCGCGCCCAATCGCTGGCAAGCCATTCGCCAAAGTATGCAGTGCCTTCACCGTACCATTGGCCATCCAACTGCCATCGTAGATCAGCGTAGAACCGCCGTTTTGGCCGCGATAGACGTTTTTGCCTGCGCCAAAATAGGCCACGCTGTTGAATGTATCCCAGTTAACGCTGCCAACGGCGGCAGTGGCTGGGTAAAATTGCTGGGTTGGGGCATTGGTTGGGATGCTGGCTGATTCGCTGAAATGCCACATACCATCGCTATTGCCAACCAACAAATTGGCTCCATCACCATCAATCGATTGAACCGTGCCGCCCGCAAAGCCTTGGAAATCCCAACGCCCTAGCTGCACCAACGGCCCATCGCCCAAATAAATGCGCCAAATGCTATTGGTGCCGAAGCCGCCAAACTCGCCGCCGCCCAGAATCAGGGCATGGCGCTGGCGTGGCGAATAGATCGCGCTGGCAAATGGTTGGATTTTCGAGCCTGCTGGCAAATAGGCTGCTGCCGTGTTAACACTATTGGTCGGTAATTCTAAGGGCGTGCGCCAAACTTGCGCAGTTTGGGGATCAAACGCCACAACCCGATTGGTTGCCCGTCCATTCATCACATAAATCAATTTGCTGATTGGATCTTCAAAACTTACTAAGGCTGTATCAGGCTTGGGCAATTGGGCAGCCAGCACTGTCGCGCTAACGCTTGAATCAGCATTAAGCACCAATTCAGTAATCGTAGCGAAATTAGCGCTTGCGTTAGTTCCGCCAATTAAATAGATATTTTGGGTTGCGCTAGAATAAACGGCATTTGCAGCATAAATTCTGTCTGGCAGAATACTAGCTGATATAGAAATTGATTCAGTAGCTACATCAAACACCACAATCTGATCGAGCGGGCCAAGCGCCGGGGTATAACCACCTAAAATAACAATTTTGTTGAGAATTGGATGATAGACCACCGCCGCGAGATCAAGCGCCTGCGGCAAGCGGGCGGCGAGGGTGCGTACCTCGCCAGTTTGTGGATTGAGCGCATAAATTGTATCGACGGTGGCATGTTGGTTGTCGAGGCTGCCCCCAAAAACATAGACCGTATTGTTGGATTCGGCATAGGCCGCGCTGGTCAAGGCCAACGGCACTGGCAAGTTGCCGCGAATTTGGCTACTGCCATCGCCAGCGTTAATCGCATGAATTGTGGCGCTCACTGAGCCTTCGCGATAGCCGCCAATCAACAACGCCTCATCGCTACTAGGCAGATAAACGCTGGTCGCGCCGTAGCTGCGAAGCTCCAAGCTATTAAAATATTGATCAACTGGCGTGGTTGCGGGCAAGGCAGGCGAGACAAAGCCCGAAAAACTGATTGAGCCTTGGGCCACTGCCGCCACATCGCTGATGCTATCGCGCAACGAGCCATTGGTTAAATGCCATTGCGCCAGCAAACCAGCTGGAGCTTGATCAAGCGTCGAGTGCATATCGCGCCGAATGTTGTATTCACCTCGACTATAATTCCACACCCGAATTTCGGCCAACTGCCCCAGCCAAAAATCGCCTGCATCGTTGCCAATCCGCAGTTCGCGGGCGGTTGAAACCGTGCCATCACCATCGAGCGGATAAAAACCCTCGCGCTCGCCATTGATAAAAAATTCGGCGATATATTGCTCGCCGTCGTTATCGTAGTAGGTGCTGACCGCCACATGCGACCATTGGTTGGCTGGCACGGCAGCGGCACTTTGGGCAAACGTGGCCGTGCCGCGATGCGCCCGCAAGAAGCCGCCACACAGGCCAAACCACAGGCCATTGTTATAATTCATGCCCAAAATATTGCGGCAGCCTGAGGTTGTGGTTGGGTAAACCCAGGCTTCAAGCGACCAATTGCCAGCAAAATTGGGGGTTGCCGCCAATGGAACAGCTGCATAGCTGTTGCTGAATCCGGCGGCTTGACCAGCATCGCTACTGCTGGCTTGGCTAGTTTGGAGTTGAGCTTCAGCCGCTTGGACTGGTGCAATGTGGGTGGCACGCGGTGGCACGAGCCAACCAAGCCACAATATAACGATCATCACGAGATAGAATTTGCGCCAACGCATAGAGCTGCCTCCTTGAACGAATCTCAGATGCAGTTACTCTAGCTGAGCGCAGCCCAAAAAACTTGACATTTCCTACCAAGTGGCGTTCCCTCACCCCAACCCCTCTCCCACTGCGGCGGGCGAGGGGCGTTCGTTTCGTGGTTCCCCCTCGCTCGCTCGGCGGGAGAGGGGGTTAGGGGGTGAGGGCATGCTCAAATACACCACATTCCCTGAATTGCCGCTAATGCATTGGGTAAATCGTGTTCAACGCTATCTGCAGTCAACCGCAACACCCGATAGCCCAAACATTCTAACAAGGCTTGCCGTTCAGCATCGGCCTCGTATTGGTCGGAATGAATCGCTCCATCAACCTCGACAATCAGCATTTCCTCAATACAGATAAAATCGACAATAAAACTGCCAATTGGATGTTGCCGCCGAAACTTTCGCCCATCAAGTTTTCGCCCACGGATTGCCTCCCACAAAAGCGCTTCGCTCGGCGTTGCCACTTTACGAAATGTCTGGGCAATCGCTTGAATTTTTTGAGCTAGGTGATAAGGAATTTGCAACCGATCCATACAACGTATTCCTTTGATTGAGTGTTCCCTCACCCCCAACCCCTCTCCCATTGCGATGGGCGAGGGGCTTTTCGATTAGTGGTTCCCCCTCGCTCGCCGCAGCGGGAGAGGGGGTCAGGGGGTGAGGGCTTCCCTTCCCCCTCGCTCGCTCGGCGGGAGAGGGGACTAGGGGGTGAGGGCATCCTCCCCATCCCACGCTTCGAGCACTAAACGCCGCGTGCGATACTCACCATACTGTTTCAGCTCTTTTTCTTTCAACACGCGGAAGGTTTCGCCCGGGAAGTCGGGGCCATAGACTTCAGCCGGATCGAGGATGTAGCGCAGTTCGTCGCGGCTTAGCCCATACAATCGCGCAATCCGCGCATCAAGCTCGGCTCGCAACACCGCCCGCCGTTCGTCGCTCCAGCGGAAGGGTGGCAAAGCAAAACCATCACGTGGGCTGAACCACTCCGGCGGCGCATCTCGGTTGCACTCGGCGTTTTGGGCTAAAAGTGCCTGCCGCCCCGTTTCATCAAGTTCGGCCCAAACATCTGCGGCGAACGGTTGCAGATCCCACGCGGTATAGACCAGCTCTAAAACCCGTGGCACGATGAAGGCTAGCTGGGCTGCATCAAAGCGTTCGGGTGGCAGCACGGGCAGTTGTTTGACATAGCCAAAGGTTAAATGTGTGCCACCAATCTTCTGTCGTACTATGTAGTCAAAGCAAAGGCTATTAACTATGCTTAAGAAGCAGGAAAACAAACTAGAATTAATATCTGTTAGGAAAATCAAAGGTGCGGTATGGCCTACCGCCACTCGTGGAATCAGGCTAAAAATCGCCGTTCGTTCAACAACACTGCTAGTAATATCACGAAATACCAATAACCACTTATTTTGATGCTTACTTGGAATACGATCCTCTATACTCTCTCTATCAATCCAGTATGTAGGAATTGGAAGATCTTCTGGGTTGCCATAATCTGCACCATACCAGCCTTCATATTTTCTGGATAATCTGTTGCCTGCATTTTCTTTGCCTATGAGTGATGCAAATCGATGATCAAATTGCCATATCATTTTTGCTTCATATAAAGGCATTCTATCGCGTGAGGATTCGTTTTTAAATAAACCACTATCATTTGCCATATGAAACATTGTACCAAACGATATATTCCAAGGATTTCGTTTCGTTTTTTGGTTATCTAAGATTGGGGCAATCCGATAAATTTTTTTCGTTAACTGTGCATCAGTTTTAGTACGAAATATAGGGCAATTCAAAGTATTGGGATTAATTAAGGCGAATTCATCGCTAGTCATATTAAAATGTCTAGCATCCTGTTCTATATCACTAAAATACCTACATAAGAAAATGAAGTCAGGGGTTTCGCTAGAAATATCATTTCCTACCATTGTAAGTGCACAGAATTTGAAAGCGTTATGTACTTCAGGAAAAATAAATGCTTCATTTTCAAAACCAATCAACCTTTCTAATGATTGTTTCTTGATTAAATCGCCAAAAAAGGCTTTAGTTGTATCATCGGTGGCGATGCCAGTTGGCACAATAATGCCTGCGCGGCCTTTACGATTGATCAAATCGCGATCAAGCTCGGAAAACAAGGCATAGGTATTAACATCGCCAACCGCCGTCAGTGGGTAGCGCTGCGAAACCCGAATAAAGCGGCTAGCAGCCTCGGCAATATATTTGGCATGCTCAAATTTGGCATAACGCTGTTGCTTGCTTGGTTCGCTGCTGCTGGCCCACGCCTTGAGCAACTTCTCACGCGCCGCTTTATTGGCCGCCTCGCGAATCTCGGCTACATCGACCCAATGCTCTTGCTCTTGCAGCTTAATCCGCTCCCACGGCGGGTTGCCCAAAATCACATCAAAACCACGCGGGCTACCTTCGCCACAAATATGCGGAAACTCCAACTCCCAATGAAAAAAGCGCATTTCAGGCTGGTCGGCAAGGCCATCGACCCAAGCCAGCAGGCCAGCGCTGACGCTTTGGCGGGCCGTATCAAAGGCGTGCAAGGTAGCGCTAGTTGGAATCAGCGGCAGCGTATCCTTGGTAATCGGCTGGAAAAAAGCCGCCGTCCAAAGATTGTAGCGCGTCCAGTTTGGGCGTTCTTGCTCGCGCATGCGGGCGTAGCGAGCCGCTTTGGCCCGCACTGCCGCCACACTATCATCGGGCAAGGCCTCAAGTTGGCGTGTGGCCCGACCGAGCGTCGCATGATCAAGCTGGCTGGGCGCAAGATTCATGGTAATTTGGCCGCTGGCAATATCCTCACGTTCGCGCTTGTTGCGTTTGCGCAAATTGCTCGCGATCGTTTTATCGTCGCCAGTCACCGGTTTAAACGCATCATCGGGAATCCCTTGATTAACCAGTTCTTCAGTTGCGCCAACCAAACTATTGCCCCAACGAATATGATAATCAATAAACGAAAGCGGCATGCCCGCGCAATGGCCCTCGATCCACAGCGCCAATTTACACAAATCGACCGCCAACGGATTGAAATCGACTCCATAAATACAGTGAGTAATCACATCGCGCACCGCATGGCGAAACTGATCGGGCGTTGGCTGATCCTCGCCGGAGCGCACCCGTGCCAGTTCGCGCCCAATGCGGCGAGCAGCGGCCAGCAAAAAGTGGCCCGAACCACAAGCGGGGTCGCAGACCGTAATTGAGAGCAGTGCCTGTTCCGGGTTTTTATCGCGCAAGCGTTCAGCAATAATTGGCTCAAGCGCACTCTTGATCAGCTCCTGCACCAATTCGGGGCGAGTGTAATACGAGCCTGTGGTTTTGCGCTCGGTGCCAGCGACCAAATCGAAGCTTGTGCCAGCGACCACCGGACGATAATCGAGCAACGACTCATAGACACTACCCAGCTCCTCGACATCGAGCGCCGCATAATTGACCCGCCGCAAAGCCCGCGACTGCGGATCGGCATAGATCGAGAGCGCCCGCAGCGCCGCTAAAACATCGGCATTACGCAAATGAGCAGTTTCGAGCGCCCCAATCGCGCCTTCGCCAAACAAATCGCCATCGAGCGCTGCGATGCCCAAGCGATTGGCTTTAAGATCAGTACCCTCAAAAATCCGAAACGTTTGTTGCAGCGCCATCCAAATATCATCGTAAGGGCCGCGACCAGCGCCGCGCACCTCGGCCAAACGCCGCAAACGGCCAACGCTATAATGCTCATAATACAATTTCAGCCGTTCGCTGGGCGTGCCACGCTGCGCCAACTCCGATAATTTATCGCTAGCAGTTTCGGCCTCGATCAACCCGCGATCCTCGGCGACCATCAAAAACAGCAAGCGATAGACCAACTTGAGCAACTGGCGATAATATTCCAGCGGAGTTAATTGATTGGTGGCAAAGCGCTGGCGCAAATCGCTGTTGCGTGGATGGCGCAACAAGCCTTGGCCCAGCAACTTGAGCGCCCGTTCAACCCCTTCGCGCAAGCCCTCGCGCACCCGACCGCCAGCCTCACGCGCCTGCTGATGATACTGTTCGAGCAACGATTGGGCGGTATCGGCGCTGGTAATTGGCAAGCGCGTGCGATGCAAAATCCGATAAAGCAGCGCAAACTCATTGAACAACTGGCCAGTCACCAGCGACTCCAAATCGAACTCGACAAAACTTGGGCGGGTAGTTTGCGACGAATCACGCAGCAAACGCAAACGCCTGCCGTTGGTCACAATCCCCCAAGTATGTTCAGTGCTATTGAGATATTCCTGCATCAAAGCGTGGGGCGAAATCCGTGGGCGACCACTTTCGGGGCGGCGGTCGATATCAGTCTTAATCCCCTCGATATGAATAGGCGGCGAATCATCGTGCTCATCGGCGGAATGACTGATAGCATAGGTGCGATTATCAACGCGGCGAGCGCTTTTGGTGCTGGTTGGCTCATAGCCGATCAACTGCAAAAACGGCTCGACCCAATAACGGCGGGTCAAGGTTGTGTGCGAATCTTGGGGGCGGCGCTCGATTGCCGCCTGAAAAATCTGCCATTGCGCCCGCACCTGGCCCCAAGCAGCGGCAATATCATCGCTCATACGGCGATTGGCAGGCAAGCCAAAATCGGCTGGGCGCTGACCAGCGAGGCTGCCCTGCTCACCCTCAGCAATCGCTTGAAGCATATCGGCAGGCAACAACCCGCCCTCGGTGATAATCGCCGTATATTTCATCAAATTCCCCCAAACTTAGAATATGGCTATGAGCGTTCCCTCACCCCCAACCCCCGCTCCCACTGCGGCGGGCGAGGGGCATGCCCTCACCCCCAACCCCGCTCCCACTGCGGCGGGCGAGGGGGCGTTCCACCCTTCATGCTCGCATGCTTCTCCCTCGCTCGCTCGGCGGGAGAGGGGCGTTCCCTCACCCCAACCCCTCTCCCACTGCGGCGGGCGAGGGGCTTTTGGTTTCTCGTTTCCCCCTCGCCTGCTGGGCGGGAGAGGGGGTCAGGGGGTGAGGGCATGATCCCTTACACTGGCAACAACACATACAAACCCAACACATCGGGCGGCAAATGTGGCTCGACGCTAACTTTGCCTGCCATGCGCGTAGCCGTGCGCACCCGTGAGTGCGATTCAGCCAAGCGTTCGGCACGAGTATGGGCCAAACTGGTGAGATCGGCGGCGAGCTGCGGCAACAGATCAAGCGCCGAATGCAATTGGTGTTCGCGATCAGCGTGGGCAATATTAGCATCAGGCAAGGCATTGGTTAACAGATCAAGGGCCGCTGCTGGCTCAAGGCTGCGAAAACCGCCTGGCTCGCGCACAAACCCCGCCACCACCAACTCCTCGGCCAACAGCGGCTCATTGCGTTTGGTCGCAATCAGCATCCGCACCCGCAACAAGGCCAAAAAGGTGCGCCGTTCGACCGCTTTTGTACGCAACACCCCTGATCGCGCCGCCGGAACGGGCAAACCATCCTCGGGAGTCAAGGCAGTTTCCAAGGCATAATCAGCCAAGGCCATCGTCAGCGGATGATTACGCCCAACCAACAGCACGCCCTCAGCAGCAATCCCCGTGAACGTGATGATTAACTCAGTCGCCTTATTACGCAACAACGGCTCGACCCGTTCGCGCACAGGCAGCGGCAATTGAATAATCGGCACGCGCCAATGGTCGGGAGCGTGCGCACCCAGCGCCACCAATGGCGCACCAATTCGTTCACAACTAGCACGCACAAATGAGCGCACCGTATCAGCATCGCCCAGCACCGCATCACTTTCCTCAAGCTCACGCGCCACCTCTTGGGGCTGAATCCGATGTTGAGCAAAACGAGTGCGGCTTTGCTCGGCTTGATGTTCGGCCTGCGCCCACTGCAACTCGACCTCGGCCAAGGTTTGTTCAGCCGCCGCAAAGGTCGCCGGATCGATTGCTTCAAACATGGTCAGCTGAGTTGCTGGCGGCTTAAACAAGGTTGCAATCAGTGCATCGACGACGGTTTCATTACTGACTGGCAAGGGCACGCTAATGCCAAGCGTGCGATGGATGGTGACTGCTTTGCGCAACAACACCCGCATCACCGCCTCGTCGATGGGGTTATCCTCGCCGCGCACCAAAGCCATACGCACAACTGGCGCTGGCTGACCATAGCGATCAACCCGCCCCTCCCGTTGCTCCAAACGATTGGGATTCCACGGCAAATCGTAATGAATCACCGCATTGAAAGCCTCTTGCAAATTGATGCCCTCGCTCAAACAATCGGTTGCCACCAACAGGCGGCGGGGGCTGGCGCTCAATTCAGCAATTAAACTTTCGCGTTCTTCCTCGCTATGGTCGCCAGTTACCGCCAAAATGCGCGTATCGTTGCCAGGCTTCAGGGCACGAGTCAACTCCTCGGCCACATACTTAGCGGTTGCAATATAGCGACAATAAATAATTGGCTGAAAATCATCCTTCAGCAAACGCGCCACGATCGGCACAATACTTTGCAACTTGGGGTCGTTTGCGCCGCGCAATTGTCGCGCCTTTTCAGCAAATTTTTGCAAGCGGGCGGCCTCGCTGGCAGTGCTGCCTTCCTCGATCACATGGGTTGGCTCAACATCTTCATCAGCGGCGGGTGTGCTGCGGTCGTGAATCGCACTACTAAATAGCTCATCATCAAACGTTAAACTCAGATCATCAGCTTGGGTGGTTGGATCTTTGCGAGCGCGAGTCATCAAGGCTTTTTCAGCAGCGGCGGGGCTGCTCATCACACAGCGCAACAAGGCGAGCGCCGCCCAATAGCGCACCCGCGTGCGGGCCGCAACCCGTGGTGCATTAGCCTCGCGCAAGCTTTCGTGCACCAACTCGCGGGCAAACTCAAACACCTCATTAAACAAACTGCGATAGGCCGATGATTGAGCGAGGCGGTAGGTAATATCACGATTGCCAGTGGCATCACGCAACATATGTTCACGCTTTGGAAACGGCGTTTCTTCATCCAACCAACGCACAACATCGCCACGGCGGCGCTGCACAAAATGTTGAGCCAGCAAATCGCGCTGCTTGGAGCTAAGGTTGGTCATCGAATAGGTTTCAAATTCGGGGCGCAGCAAACCCAACAACGACACAAAGGCATCCTCAATTCCACTGTGAGGCGTGGCCGACAACAACAACAAATGCCGTTCCTGATCGTCGGCTACCGCCCGAATCAGATCATAGCGTTGTTGTTGACCGGAGCCAGGGCCGCTTGGCCGCGCCGCCGTATGCACCTCATCAACAATCACCAATTCGGGGCAAGCTCGCAAAAAGTTCGCCCGATGCCGATCATGTTTAATGTAATCAATGCTAGCAACCGTAAAAGGATAATACTCGAAGACACTAATATCGGCGTTGGGCAGTGTGCGATCAAGCGCGGCGGCAGTGCTCGAACGCACGACGGTTGCCTCGATACCAAATTTCTGCTCCAACTCACGGCTCCACTGGTCGCAGAGATGCGGCGGGCACAGCACCGTAAAGCGCTTAATTTCGCCACGATCGAGCAATTCGCGCACAATCAACGCCGCCTCAACCGTTTTACCAACCCCAACATCATCGGCAATCAGCAAACGAACTGGGTCGAGGCGCAGCGCCATCAACAACGGCACAAGCTGGTAGGGGCGTGGGCGTGCACCCAAGCGGCCCAACGACCGAAATGGCCCAGCCCCATTGCGCAAACTCAGGCGGGCGGCGTTCCGCAACAACTGCCCAGCCACAAAATCGCCAGCCATGGCCGGATCAGGTGGCGGAAACTGGGCGGTTGTAACCGTATCGCCCTCGATTGGCAGATAAATCCCACAGCTTTCGCCATCAATCCCACCAAGTGGTCGCAGCTGCAAAATATCAGGATGGGTTGATGGTTGCACGACCCACTCACGATTCCGACAGCGAACAATCGAGCCAACCCGAAACTGCGCCATTCAATTCACCTCAAGGTTTTAAGACCCCTCACCCCCAACCCCTCTCCCACTGCGGCGGGCGAGGGGCATTCCAAGCTTCATGATCGAATGCTTCCCCCTTACCTCGCGTGTGGGCGAGGGGCGTTTGGTTCGGTGCTTCCCCCTCGCTCGCCTGCGGGAGAGGGGGCGAGGGGGTGAGGGCATGACCATCGACTCCACATCCCACCCAATCATT
>NZ_DOPT01000028.1:0-27179 GCF_003512625.1 Herpetosiphon sp.
CATTGGTACGTGTCGAGGTGGTTGTGACCCACGCTGCTCCATCCCGAACCAGGCCGTGAACGCGACACACACCGAGGCTACTGCAGCACCCGCTGTGGGAACGTAGGGGGATGCGTACCGCTCCACAAAGCCTCCGTTGGTAATCCAACGGAGGCTTTTGTTTTTAATTTACATCGGCGGCGCAGCGAAAGCCTAAGCGATCGGTTGTTTGGTCGGGAGTGCCAATCCGCCAACTATTATGCAGATAGCCAGGTGGTGTTGCCCAACTCCCTCCACGCTTGACATGGCTGTTGCCTAGCTCGGGACCTTGAGGGTTTTGGCTAGCAGGATTATTTTGATAATAGCTTGGCTGATACCAATCGGCAGTCCACTCGCTTACGTTCCCTAAGAGGTCGTGTACCCCATATGGGCTGATACTTTGCGGAGATTGGCCAATTGCTTGTAAACCACGAACTTGTAAAATATGGGATCGCAGCGGAATCGCATGATTGCTTAAGCCAGACTTCCACTCATTGCCCCACGGAAATCGCCACCCTTCAACGCCTCGCGCCGCTTTCTCCCACTCGGCTTCGGTGGGCAATCGTTTATGCTTGGCTGTGCAGTACGCCACTGCATCTTCATAGTGAATATGAATGACTGGATAATCGGCTTTGTCGTCAATTGATGAATTGGGGCCGTATGGTTGTTTCCAAAAAGCGCCTTTAATCGCGCTAAAGTTCAGTGTTTCCTTAGAGCCAGCCGTTTCGATAACCTCAAGAATCATGCTCTCTCCTTGGCGTTCAGCGTAGGTTATATACTGAGTTTGCTCAACGAATTGGGCAAATTGAGCATTCGTTACTTCATATTTATCAATGCGGTAGCTATTCAGAAATACCTGACGCGCTTGGCCATTTTGATCAAATTCATCATCAAACTCTAATTCTGTACAGGCAGCACCATAATCAATACATAATTGAGCATAGTATGCGATATCAGCATAATTACTTCCCTGAATGAAAAATCCAGCCGGAATTGTAATCATGGAGTTAGTAAGATTTGAATTGTGTTGCGATGGAATGTCTATTACTGATTGATCGTTTGATTTCGCATGTTGCAGATTCAGCCCCATGAGCATAATCGTAATGCTACTAATGCCAAATAACCACAACAAACGTTTTTTGGGTAGACTTAGATTTATATGTTTTTGATGTTTTGTTTGCTCGTGAATTTCCGTGTGTATGATAGCAATTGGATCACTTGGATTTGGCTTAACTTCAGTTGTTGGTGCTAATTGAGGATTATGTGCTTCTACGTGATCAACTGAATCAGCCTTTACCTCCTGTTGCAGCAATTGGATTTGCGCCTCATACCATGTTTGGACCATTGCTAAAATTGGATTAATGGTTTGCTTATGCACATTTGTGCCAATCTGTTGTTCACGTGGCTGAATAAAATATTCAATTTGATGCCATGGTAGTAGTTCAAGTGGTGAAGTTTTGATGGCTTGTAAGAGGTTGTTCGCTTGCTGATAATTGGCTTGGAGTGCCGCCGCAACGATGATCACCCGTTCCCAATTGCGTGGCCGACTTTTGCCTTTTAACCAATCGTCGAGCGTATCTTCGGGGATGGCGGTTTTTTGGCTTAAGACTCGGATTGACATCGATGCTGTTTGTTTGAGTTGGCTTAACTGTACCGCAAATGTTGGCGAAACCGTCATTAAAAATCCTCCAACCGTGATACACACTCTTTTTCACCCCATTTCCCCCCTCATTCCCCCTTGGTTTGCTCCTTAATCCCTGTTCATTCTCCGATTGGCTAGGTTGTTGACTGCGGCTAGGCTATTGTACAACACATACCTGTGCTGCTTGACGCAGCCAAATGTGAGCATTAGTTTGTGATTTGGAAGGAGTTTTCTGATGAATGTGGGTGTAGGACGGCGGATACTGTTGTGGGGTGTTGGCGTGTTAATGGCGTTGGTTGCGGCAGTTCCTTCAGCTGGGTATGCTGCGATGCCGCAATCGGCCTTTGCTGTGCCAGGTTGTAGTATCGTTGTTAATAAACCCTCGGTTGGCACCCGCAAAATTAATAATCAATCTGTGTCTGTGGTCATTGGCTATGTCCAAGTGAATTGCAATACAACCCAGAGCCAAATTACAATCAATCGCACGATTCAAAAAAGCCAAGGCAATCAAGTGCTTATCTCCTATACAGCCCAACCTGCGTATACCTGCTATCAAGTTAAGTGGTGTGGTGCTGAAGTTTGGTATTCCTATTCGTCAGGCACATGGCAAACCTTTGGTTCGTCAAGCCATACCGATTATGTGATTGGCTCAGGCACGATTAATCTCTAAAGCTGGCTGGATTCGTATTTTGTAGGGCAAATTGTTAATCAAGGAACATACAATGAAGATATACCTCCGACTTACACTGGCTCTGATTGTTTTCAGTGCCTTGATGATTCAATCGCCAGTTTCCACCTATGCTGCAACTTGCTCTGGCACTGGATGTAACGGAAAAGATCCTCAAGCTAGTGGCTGTGCGAGTGGCGCAACCACCGTTGCAACAGCGTATTTCACTGGTGGCTATGTTGAGTTGCGCTGGTCTGCTACTTGCCAGACAAACTGGGCCAGGGTAGTTAGTACCTCAGGCAATAAATATCTTAAAGCCTATATTGTGCAGCAAAATGTTGGCGAATTGTATGCATCAAATGTCTATGGGCAATCAACCTATTCGCCGATGAAGTATGCCCCAACTGGTCAAATTTATATTCAGGCCTGTGGGTTTATGGCAACGCAACCAAATACTGATGTTGGCTCAGGTAATTGTACAGGTTTCTACTAGCTATCGCTAAAGCACGATCGGTTGCAGGTAATGACCTACAACCGATCGTGCTTTAATTAATAACCAATCTGCTTAACTAACATCACAAATCCCCCTTGACAAACTAAAAACTATTGATACTATATATCCATACGTTCCGTTGGGGAGTAGCCACCTGCATCAACAGGGTTTGCAATCGTCAATCCAGAAGCAATTCTCGGTTGCAAACAATACGCACTGCGTATTTTGGTCAGACCAACATTGGCTTTGATATGAGCCGTGTTGGTTTTTTTGTGTGACCAACCACGGCCTTTGCAGGAGGCAATGCAACAATGGATACCCTCGTTTGGATGTGGATCGGCTTTAATGTCTTTGTTTTGGCCATGTTGGCGCTCGACCTTGGGGTCTTTCACCGCTCAGCGCATGTGGTTTCAATCAAAGAAGCCACATTGTGGAGTGTCGCCTGGATTGGCCTAGCCGCGATCTTCAACCTGGGGATTTACCTCTTTTGGCAGCAACTCGTGCCCCAAAGCAGCTATACCAATAGCGAAGCGGCTCTCGCCTTTATGACGGGCTACCTGATTGAAAAATCGCTCAGTATCGACAATATTTTTGTGTTTGTGCTGATTTTCGGTAGCTTTGCAGTACCAGCCCAATATCAACATCGCGTGTTGTTCTGGGGCGTGCTCGGAGCTTTGGTGATGCGCGGAGCCATGATCGGGGCTGGCGCAGCCTTGATTCGCGAATTCCACTGGATCATCTACATCTTCGGCGCGTTCTTGATTGTCACTGGGATTAAGATGGCTCTGCATCAAGAACAAACGCTTGATCCCAAGAACAATATTTTGGTGCGAACCTTCCGTCGTTTGATGCCAGTAACCGATGAGTATGAGCAGGATAAATTCTTTGTGCGCAAGGCTGGCGTGTTGATGGCAACCCCGTTGTTCTTGGTGCTGTTGATGATTGAAGCGACCGACTTGATCTTTGCTGTCGATTCAATTCCAGCGATCTTTGCCGTCACCCAAGAGCCGTTTTTGGTCTATACCGCCAATGTGTTTGCAATTCTGGGCTTGCGTTCGCTGTACTTTGTGCTGGCTGGGATGGTGCATAAGTTCCATTATCTCAAGCTTGGTTTGGCTTTCGTTCTCAGTTTTGTGGGTGTCAAGATGCTGTTGGTCGAAACGGCCTTCAAAATTCCTTCGGGGATTGCGCTGGGTGTGGTAGCGACGATTATCGTAATTGCGATTGGCGCTTCGTTGATTCGTGCTAAGCGGCTGGAAAACGCCCAGAGCTAATTGATTAACTAGCAAGGCCGTGGGTTAATTGCAAACCCACGGCCTTTTTGTATTTATTGGGCTAAGGCGTATACCAGGCCTTGGCTAGTGTAATTGCGTAGATCAACGGTTATATAGCCTAGTTCAGGGCTGAGAGCCACAATCGGCACAACACTCCAGCCAGCGGTTGGGTTAGCTGGATTATAGACCAACACGACTGGAATGCCGTTGCGATACAGACTTGGATCGTAACTCAATTGGGCATAGAGCGGTGGATGATTGCTATACCAAGCCAACAGCCGCTTATCACGAATCATATAGGGCTGAATCAAGGTTGGCCATTGTTTGATCGTATAGTTGGGCAAATTGTTGTAGTTGGTACACAATGGCGCTGGTTGATACACTTCAAGCGTAAAACCATTGACGCTTGCTGCTGCGCCAGCTTGCAGATCGAGGCCAACATTGCCATCGGCCAATGGTGCATGGATTTCGGCAGTTGCTGGCCCAAAGCCACCAGCAATTTGATACCATGTGGCAACTGGTGTTTGATATTCGCTGCTATAGGCATACAAATAGTTGTGATGACTGGCTAAGCCGGCAATTTCAGCAGCGGTTAATTCAAAGGTTGCAGCAAACGTGCGGCTGCTGCTAATATCAATATTTTCAACTGTGCGACAGTTGCCCCCAGCTGGACAAAACGATAGATTAACCTTTTTGCCTCGAACTGCGCCACATTCTTTGCCCTGAATTTCAATCGCATTAATTTCGGGTAGCGTGCTTGTACTATTAAGTTTTGGTTTGACTTGTAGATCGGCGACCCAGCGTTGATTGCTTAAGGTAAAACTGCTGGTTGGGCTTAGAATGCTCTTCGCTTGGCTGATTGACGTGACCGAATTGGTGTTCCAATCGCGGGCCAGCACAATTGCCCGATCGCTATCGCTAAAGTTAATTCCATACCATGCTTCTTGCTCGCCCTCACTCAACAAGCCTTGATTGATAATCCGGGTGGGTTTATTGGGAGCACCTTTGATGCTAAAACCCATTGCTTGTGTATCATCTAATCCGCTAAATTGCACCAGACTGGTGTTGCCCTTGGCATTGGCTGCGATAAATTTAACGCTGGCCTCGCCATTGTGAGCCATCACGCTTGGCTGATTGCTGGGCACTAAACCATAGAGCGTTTGAATCGTTTCCCAATCATCCATGGCATACATCAAGGTTTGAGGTGTATTATCGCAATGATAATGCTGGGCTGCATTGCCACGTAATTTGCTGGCGCTATAGTGATACGACATCAGCGAGTTATGGCTCAAACGATCATGCGATAACTCAGCACTAAGGTCGTTACTGGTTGAACTACAATAGGTATAATTGGCACTAGCAGCATCGGGCGCATAGCCATCGTGCAAGCCCAAAATATGGTGACCCAATTCGTGGCTCATGGTTTGGCTGCCAGTTAATTCCGACCAATAGCCACAACGGGCGTTGATGCCATTCCATAAGCGCCCGAGCATAATTGCTGCTGGTACGAAATGAACTTTGCCATCGTGGGTTTCGATCGTGCGAATGCTTTTTTCAAAGCCGCCTAGAAAGGCCGTTGGGCGATAATCGTTGTTGGCCAAAATCCGAATATCGGCATCGTTCCAATGTTCGCCGCTAGTGTAAACCGAGTATTGCTCAACCCAAACTTGGCCATCAGTGGCTTGATACAGGGTTTGGCTGGTTTCTTGCAAGGCCGTGGTTAAAATCTCTTGCAGCGATGCTTGGCTAAAGGCGGCGCAGGTGCTGCCATTTGCTTGACGTAATGCATCTTGCTGGCCTGGCTGCCATTCGATCGAAACAATTAAATGCAGATTTTGAAAATCGCTGCTGGCATTAGCTTGCTTTGGTTTGGTTGGCAAGATTAAGGTAATCAAACATAAACTGCTGATGAGAATGAAACTCATTTTGCGCCAAAACATACACTCGACTCCTTAAGATAATTCTGAAAAGAGCGTTACAACCAAATCAATCGTTGCATATTAATGACGTGCCGACGGCCTAATTCTTTCCGTAGGAGGTTGCCATGACTGCTTTCGATGCCGATTCGACCTATCTCGCAGTGCTGTTGGTGTTTGAGCCATTTGATTCTGAATTATGGCCGCTACTGGCTCCGGCTGCGCCAAGCGTCGAGCAACTTCAAGCTGCTGGTTGGTTGCAAGCGAGCGCCGCTGGATTAAGTTTGCTGACAGAGCGCCGCGAACAGCTGCAAGCCCAGTTCGATTCGGCCAGCATTCGCGCAGCCTATCAGCAATTAATCGCTGCTGAACTGAGATTAAGCGACAATCAACCAGCGTTTGCCGCCCGTTTATTTGCCGATCTGCGAACGTTTGCCGAGTTGCTGATTCGCCAAGCGCCACATGAACTGGCCGATCTGGTCAATCAAATTCCAGTTGATTTAGCGCCAACCAAGGCCGATCGCCAACTGTTGGAGTACTACCGTGGCCTCGCCGCTGGCCTGCGTGATCAATATGCAGAGGCATGTACGTTGCTCAGCCAATTATTGGCGCAACCAGATTTGGAGCCAATGATTCGCGGGCGGGCGCTCAACTCCGATGCCACGTTTGCCCGCTACAGTGGCAATTATGATCGGGCGTTGGCCAATTATCAAGCCAGTTTTGCGCTGTGGGAAGCCCAGGCTGATCCAGTTCGTCAAGCCTATGTGCTGCTGAATGAAGGTAGTTTGCGCTACCACCTGCAAGAATATCGCGCTGCTGAACGCTGCTTGAATAGCAGTTTAGCGACCTTACAAGCCCAAAATTTATTGTATCCCCAAGCTTTGGTGCTGATCAACCTTGGTTTGTTGGCGCGTGATCGTGGCAATTGGGCGCAGGCCTTAAGCCATTTTCGGCAGGCTGAAGCTATTTTGCAAGCTGAAAATGCCACCGATTTTCTGGGGCGCATCGCCAATAATTTGGGCGAATTAGCCTTGTTGCAGGGCCAATATCAAGCTGCTCGTGAGCATTTTGAGCAAGCCCTAGCCCAGATGAGCAGTCGAGTTTATCACATTGATGCCTACTTGAATTATGGTTTGGCCTGGCATGTTGAAGGCATGTTTGAGCAAGCTGAAACCGCCTATCGCCAAGCGCTCGATCTGGTGGAAAGCGTTGAGCGCCAAGAAATCGCCGCTTTAGTTTGGTTTCGTTTGGGCCAAGTTGCAGCGGCTCGCAATGATCATCACCAAGCCGAGCAGCATTATTTGCAAGCAATTGAGCTGATCGAGGCGATGCGTGCACCCATTTTGGCCGAAAGCTTGCAAATTAGTTTGATGGGGCGGTGGCAACAGGTCTACGAAGGGGCGGTGGCGGCCTATCTCGCTCAATCCAATGTTGAAGCTGCCTTTGTGATGGCGGAAAAAGCCCGTGCTCGCGCACTCAACGATTTGCTGGCCCGCAACGGCCAAACCAACCAAGCAATTGGCACAATTCCCAGTTTGAGTGAGTTGCAACAAAGCTTGGCGCAGGGCAGCCTTATGCTCGATTATATGACAATTGGTGCGGTTGGGCCTGAGGCCAGTTTGTTGGCGGCTTTGCCTGCGAGTGCCAAAGCCTTGCGCAGCTTGTTAATCCAGCCGGCAGCAACTTGGCTATTTGCAATTACCGCTGAGCAAGCTCAAGCCTTCAATTGCCAAATCGACCCCAATATTCTCTTGGCGACCTCACCATTTCAGTGTGATGGACGACGCTTTTTGCGTCCGGCAATTTTGCAGCGCTTGCAGCAACGTTTGCTTTTGCCAGCTCAAGCTTACTTACAACAGGCGCAACAGGTGATTATCGTGCCGCATGGAGCTTTGCATCATGTGCCGTGGAATGCCCTGTTGCTGGGCGAACTTCAGCTTGATCTGCCTTCGACTACCATTCCAAGCGCTGCTAGCTATTTGCAATTGAGCCAACGCCCACCGAGCCAAGCTCCCGAGGCTTGTGGGGCATTAAGTTACGCTGGTGGGGTTGAACCAGCCTTGGTGCATACGCATGCCGAGGCCGAAGCAGCGGTGCAGGCACTTGGCGGCCAGCATTATCCATTGCCAGTGCCCAATATTCAACAAGCGCTTGGCAATTATCGCATTGTGCATATTGCCTGCCATGGCGTGTTTGTGCTCGACCAACCTTTGGCTTCATGGCTGCAATTTGGGCCTGAGCAAACCGTCTCGGCTTTGGAGATATTAACAACTTGGCAATTAGCCGCTGATTTGGTGGTGTTGAGTGCTTGCCAAAGTGGTGTGAGCGAAATTGTGCGGGGCGACGAGCCATTTGGTTTGGTGCGGGCATTTTTGGCAGTTGGCGCACGCGCAGTGTTGGTCACACTATGGCCAGTTGATGATGTGGCCAGTGCGGTGTTGATGAAGCTATTTTATCAAGCCCTGCAAAGCGGTGCTGCCCCCGCCGAGGCCTTACGCCAAGCAGTGCAACAGATTCGCAGCATGCCTCAAACACAGGTAGCTATGCCGCTTGCTCCAAGCCAGCAGACAGAGTACCCGTTCGCCGATCCGCATTATTGGGCGGGCTATCAGTTAATTGGCGTTGGCAGCTCGATTTCTACTGTCAAGCCAGCCACATCAGCCGCTTGAACCTCGCCAAAGACGGCTTCGCCCCAAACATCGGTTTCGGTGCTACGGCGGCCTGAGGGAGCAATCAAATGGACGTTGATATTGGCCAAATCGGGCCATTCACGGTCGTGGAGTTGCACTTGCACGCGCACCCGACAAAAGTTGGCCTCAGCCGGATAAATTGCCAAATTGATTTCACGCAAGGGCTGAATGCTGGGCGTAAAGGTCAATTGCAACGGTTGGGTGTTTTCGCCGCGTAAGGCTGGTTGGGCTGGTTGTAGGGCGGCAAAGCCATCCAACAAGCTTTGGTTGAGGCTGATCTGAATATGTTTGCCGACCATAGCGAGCGCCGCAGCTACTTTTTCATACCAACTTGGCGCTTGATTCAAAAAGCTCAAATCGGGCTGAGGCACAGGCAGATCGCCAGTAACTGCGGTAAATGAGCGATCAAGTGCTGCGAAATATTCCGAGCAACCAACGCATGCATCCAAATGGTTTTGAATGGCGGGTGATAAGTATTGTTGGGTAATCCGTTGGTTGCGCTCAGCATAGATGGCCAGTTGATCGCAGCATGTCTCGCATGCTTGCTGATCAACTGGTACGACCAAGGTTTTTACCAAATGCTGCATGGCATTCTGGCTCCAGTTTGCTTGATTCATAGAACATTCCTACTACAACTAATCAGCGGCTTCAGCATGGAGACGCATGCAAGCGCCCCAACCTATCCTTCTTCAACAAATTCGCGTAAACGGGCAATTAATGCTGGGTCGCGGCGTAAGGCTGCCAAATTTTTGGCGCGAGTTACTTGAATATGCGAAGCCAAGACGGGTTTTTGTGCCAATTCGCTTTCTGTTTGGGCCAAAATATCATCATTTTGTTCGCTAAAATAGCGCCCAACGACCACTCGCCGCGAACGGGCGCTGAGCGGCCCTTCCTCAATCACCTCGTTTAAGATAGCGCGGAGATCATCAAGTTGCAAGGTTTCGATTGGGGCAACCCATGGGCCATGTTCAGCATCGGGCATGCTGGCGCGACGGCGATGTTCAGGCCGACGCAATTCGTCGAGCACGGTGCGCCGCACAATTTGCATGCACCATTCGCGAAACGTGGCCGGATTTTGACATTGCTCGATGTTGCGATGAATTTTGATCAAGGCTTTTTGGGTGCAATCAGTAGTAATTGCATCGCCATCGGGGTACTCGTGGAGCATGGCATAAGCCACACGATAGAGCATATTCCAAAGTGTGGTATAGGCCTCGTGCTGGGCCAATGAATCTTGTTCAAAGCAGGCAGCATAGAGTGTTGTGCTCGTCATAGTATCGTGCATCCAATCCTCCTAGTAACCGTTGGGTGTAGCTTGCAAGGGCGGTTTTGCTACGCACCAGCCATTGGTTGCGTTGCGATCTAGGCCTTGCTTCGGCCACACCTTGTTGTAATCCATACCCATTCTCTATCGATCGACCTAGCCTAAAAGTCCCCATTTTACCCTAGGCTCTTGATTTATTGCTGATTTTGAGGCAAATTTAACCCCAAGGGAGTAGATATTAGTGTAAAAGATTCCACTTTGGGGGGATATGGCATCACCTGTGATTTATGCTAGCTGAGTTGCTGATGCCACGCGACAAATAACCAATCCATTCGGAGGTTCTCACATGGTAGGCGCTGCTTTTCGGCCCAAACCAACCATCGTCGCTCCAGCTCAGGCCAAAGTTATGGTTATTGAAGATAATGCAGATAGCATGGATTTGGCACTGTTGCTGCTGCGTGAACGGGTTAATGTGGCCTATTGTAACGCTCGTGCCTCGGGCGAGGCCTTTTTCAATTGGTTGAGTTCGCCGCAAGTTCAACAAAATCCCTCCCTTGGCATGCTCGACTTAATTTTACTGGATATTCGCATCCCGCGAGAGAATGGTTATATGGTGCTGCAAAAGTTACATGTATTGCCTGATTTCAAACGCACCAAAATTGTAGCTATGTCGGCCTATAGCAGCCGTGAAGATGTTGAACGCATGCGGGCGGCTGGCTTTGATGGCTTTGTAGCGAAACCGGTTTCAGTTAAAACCTTCCCCGATTATATTGTACGGATTTTGCGCGGCGAAGCGATTTGGGACATTTATTAAACCAAGCGCTGGTTCCCCACGTAGCATAGCCTGTTCGATCTAGGTGGGGAATTGGCGATGGATTATGATCTGATTGTAATTGGTGCAGGCATTGCGGGCTTGTCTGCTGCCGCCCTCTTGGCCAAGGATGGCTACCGAGTTTTAGTGCTAGAGGCGCATATCGAGCCTGGTGGCTGTGCTTCTTCCTATCAACGCAAACGCCCCAATGGCGAACACTATATTTTTGATGTTGGCGCAACTGTCTTTGCGGGCTTTCGGCCTGGCGGTGCGCATTATTGGCTTGGGCAAAAATTAGGCTTAACTTGGCCAATTCGCCCGGTCAATCCAGCGATGCAAGTTTGGTTGCCCGATCTGCGGGTGACCCGTTGGGGTGATGAGCGCTGGATCGCCGAACGTCAGCGGTTGTGCCTAAGCCAAGCATGGGAAGCTGAGCAATTTTGGCGTGAGCAAGAGCATTTGGCCGAGGTCGCTTGGCGCTTTGCTGGTCGGATGCCGGCGATGCCGCCCGAATCATTGGCCGATCTTGGTCAGTTGATAACCCGAATTCGGCCTGAGATGCTTGGTTTATTGCCAGCCTTGCCGCGCACGGTCAAGCATGCGCTCAATCGACATAAGGTGGATGATCGACGAATTCGCACCTTTATTGATGGTCAATTGTTGATTAGCGCCCAAAGTAGCCATGCCGAATGTGCTTGGCTCTACGGAGCAGTGGCGCTCGATTTGGCGCGAATTGGTACCTATTATGTTGAGGGTGGCGCATGGAATTTGGCCAAAACCCTCGAACAAGCCTTACTCAAGGCTGGCGGCGAAATTCGCTATCGCCAAAAAGTAAGCCAAATTCAGACCGATCTGGGGCAAGTGGTTGGGGTAACCACTGAGCAGGGCGAGCGTTTTCGCACAAAGCAGGTTATTGCTAACACGACGGTTTGGGATTTAGCTGAGCTAATCGATCAGCCGCCAAGTTGGATGCTCCGCCGAACGATCAAGGCTGTACCACAAGGTTGGGGTGCGGCAACGCTCTATCTGGGCATCGACGAAGCCGCAATTCCCCAAGGCTTAGCTGAGCATCATCAAATTATTGCCAACTATGATCAAGCGCTTGGCGAGGCCAATAGTGTGTTTATTTCATTGCATCCGGCTGATGATGCTTCGCGTGCGCCAGCTGGCCAACGAGCAATGACCGTTTCGACCCATACCGATGTTGGGCGCTGGTGGCATTGGCGGCAAACTGACCCAGCTCGCTATCGGGCTGAAAAAATAGCGATGGCTGAGCGCATGCTCGATACTGTGGCGTTAGCAATGCCATCCATTCGCCAACATATTCGTTATCAACAAATTGGTACGCCCGTTTCGTTTGCCCGCTATACTCAGCGCAAACGTGGTATGGTTGGCGGCTTGCCACAATGGCGTTCGGTTTCGGGCTTGCTTAGTTTGGGGCCACAAGCGGCACGCATTAACGGCTTGTGGTTGGTCGGCGATAGCACGTTTCCTGGGCAAAGCACCGCTGCCGTGACCCAAAGCGCGATTCAAGTTTATCAGAAAATTCGCCGTGCAGATCGTTAATCGAAATTAGGGGATTTTATCCCCTGCAGATCCTAATAGTTGTTTTGTGGATTGTTCGATTATTGTTCATTTTCCAGCTTCGTGAGCTTTGCGCTCCTCGCGGTTGCGGATTTAAACAAAGTATGCAGGGCAAGTAAACCCTGCATACTTAAACCTTAATCCTGGACCCTGGCCCTTCAATTCTGATCCCTACTCAGCTTTGCGGAAATTTTCGTTGTAGAGTTGAATCGAATCTTGGACACGTTGCTTAGCAGCCTCGGCTCCTTGCCATTCGCCAACTTGCACCGTTTTGTTTTCCAAGGCTTTGTATGAAGCAAAGAATTGGGTCACTTCTTTGATAAAGTGGGGTGGCACATCGGCCAAATCTTTGATATTGGCAAAATAAGGGTCATTGGCGGGCACGGCCAGAATTTTATCGTCGTTTTCGCCGCCGTCGATCATGCCAAACACGCCAATTGGGCGGGCTTCAACCAAACAACCAGGGAAGGTTGGGAAGTTGAGCAGTAAAATCACATCCAGCGGGTCGCCATCTTCGCAGTAGGTTTGTGGAATCAAGCCATAATCACCTGGATAGTAGACGGCTGATGAAAGCACCCGATCAAGCTTAACCAAACCCGTATCTTTGTCGATTTCATACTTGTTGCGGGAGCCACGGGGAATTTCAATCACAACGTTAATAACTTCTGGTGCATCTTCGCCAAATGGCACATCATGCCAAATATTCACAGGGAATTCCTCCATAAATGCGTTGTCAAAACGGCGCAACTATACCACGTTTTTAGCCTAATGCAATGCGTTTGACGCACTGCATTGTAGAGAAATCTGCCACAAGGGGCTATAATTCACTACGTTGTGGCTAATAGCATAGCATACAATCACGCAATAGCTTACTAAACATGGAGCAGCCTCATGCGTTTTCCCATTGTAATTCAAGGCGGAATGGGTGTCGCCGTATCTGATTGGCGGCTGGCCAAGGCCGTTGCAAGTGCAGGTCAACTTGGTGTAGTTTCTGGAACAGGGATCAATGTAGTGCTTGCTCGGCGTTTGCAAGAGGGCGATCGCGATGGGGCGATGCGTCGAGCGCTGGCTCAGTTCCCAATTGCTGGCTATGTCGAGCGCATTCTCGAGCGCTATTTTATAGAAGGCGGCAAGCCCGCCGATCAGCCCTATAAAGCTGTGCCGATGTACACCGCCGTGCCTTCGGCAGAATGGCAAATTTTGAATGTTGTGGCCTCATTTGTTGAGGTATTTCTGGCCAAAGAGGGCCATACTGGGGTTGTGGGCATCAATTTGCTTGAAAAAGTGCAAATGCCCAATCTATCGGCTTTATATGGGGCAATGTTGGCCGATGTTGATTATGTGCTGATGGGCGCGGGTATTCCGCGTGAAATTCCTGGCGTGCTTGATCAGTTTGCGGTTGGCGCGGCGGCGAGCCTGAATATTTACGTTGAGCAAGCTGGGGCCGAGGATAAATTGGTCGTGCATTTTGACCCACGCGAGATCTTCGATCATCCACCAGCGACGCTCAAACGCCCAGAATTTTTGGCGATTATTGCTTCGAATACGTTGGCGATTGCCTTGGCTAAAAAAGCTACCGGCAAAGTTAATGGCTTTATCGTCGAAGGCCCAACCGCTGGCGGCCACAATGCCCCGCCACGTGGTCAAGCGGTTTTCAATGAACGCGGCGAGCCTGTTTATGGCCAACGCGATGTGGTCGATTTGGTCAAATTGCAAGATTTAGGGCTGCCCTTCTGGCTGGCTGGCTCGTATGGCTCGCCTGAACGTTTGGCTGAGGCTTTGGCCAGCGGCGCGGTTGGCATCCAAGTTGGTACGGCCTTCGCATTATCCAACGATTCGGGTTTTAGCCCGGAGATTCGTCAATCGTTGTTAAATGATATTGCCAACGACAGCCTGAACATTTTTACTGATGCCTTGGCCTCACCAACCGGTTTTCCATTTAAAGTTGCCGAACTGAATACGACGCTAGCCTTGGAGCCAACCTACAAAGAACGGCCACGCATCTGCGATTTGGGCTATTTGCGGGTGGCCTACCCGCGTGAAGATGGCACAATGGGTTTTCGCTGTCCAGCTGAGCCAATCGATCAATATGTCAAAAAGGGCGGCGATATCAACGAGACAACAGGGCGAAAATGTTTGTGTAATGCGTTGTTTGCCAATATTGGCATGCCCCAGCAGCGCAAAGAGTATACTGAGCAGCCCTTGGTGACCCTAGGCGACGATATCAAAACCGTTTCGGCCTTGCTCGAATTGCATCCGCAAGGGTTTAGTGCGGTTGATGTGTTGGAATATTTGCTAGCCGCAGTGCCACAGCAATAAGCTAAACCCCGCAATAGAATGCTTGAAAGCAGCAGCAATCAGGGCGATTGCTGCTGCTTGGTGGTTAAATGCTCAAGGTTGGTAGTGTTGAGGGCGTAAATTGGGCAACCATTTGCTCCAAAACCGTGGTCATTGTTTCATCAAAGGGAATTTCATTCGTCAGGGTAGCAAATAAAACGTTCGCACAGGCACAAACTTGGCTATCAACATCGCTTGAGAGATCCGCTTGTACCGCAATTGTCATGCTAATTGCATCGAGTTTCAAAAATAAATCAGCCAACAATCCTTGGATTTGCATCATTAAGCTCCTTTTTTCCTGTGATTAAGCACACTTGGCCAATGGCGCTGGACTTGAAGATTTTTCGCTGGCACATAAGGCCTGAATTAAGCGCAGATTGGCGGGGATTTGCTGGCGCAAGGTTAATTGCATAATTTGAATCAGTACTTTGGCTTGGCGCACGCGCAGATTTGAAATTGTATGTTGGCTTTGCAATGTCCAAATCATGTGTTCTAGCTCGTGAATTGCACCTTCTAACGAGGCATACGGATCGCGAATCTCAGCCAATAATTGATTGAAGCGTTGCTCTTGTTCAGGGGTCATTGCGTTTCCTCCGATAGCTATCCAATAGTCTCTGCTGTATATAGATGCAGAAACATATTTTTTTTTGCACGCTGCATTCAATTTCATCAAAATTGCGCTAATTCAGTTATAAAGATGAAATATTTAGAACATTTGTGTTATAATTAACTTGATAATTTGCAGTTATTTACTCAATAATTGGGATTGGTTGCAGCGGCACATAGGTTTGAATATAGCTCACCAACGCCGTGGTTGCTTGTAAACATTCCCAGCTTTGTTGGGCCAAAGCGACGCGGCGCTGTTCGATTGCAGCAACGGCCCGTTGCGGTTGTTGTTGATCAAGCGTTTCTAAGGTTGTGCGAATTGAGCTAAAATCAGCATTAGCTTGACGTAATAAAACGATAATTCGTAGGCGACGCAATTGGCGTTCATCATAATAGCGATAGTTGTTCGAGGCTTGGCGAATTGGCTGCAAAAGGCCTTGTTGCTCCCAAAAGCGCAAGGCCGAGATGGGCACGCCCACGGCTTTGGCAGCCTCACCAACCAAGATACGCTGGCTATGGCGCGGGCTTGGTGGTAATTGATCGGCCACGGCTTTGAGCAAGGTCAGGGTTTGGTCAAGCTGCTGGCGAATGCTATCCAGCTTGGCATGATGTTGGTTGATCAGATTAAACGCTGTTTGATGATTGGCCTGATGCAATGCCGCCATAATCTGCTGAGCATTCCGCCAACCATACCCCTTGATAAGTTGATGGGCAGTTTTAATCGCATCAATATGCTGTTGGGTATATTGACGGTAGCCGTTGGAGCCGCGTTCGACGTTGGGCAAAAAGCCCTCAGCTTGATAATTGCGCACTTGTTGCACGCTCACATTAATTGCTTTAGCTAAGTCAACGGTGCGGAAATAACGCCCAACATTCATGTTAAACCCTCATGTAAAAATTGAGACTTTGATCAGCAATTTGAGTGTCGAAAGGATATTTACCAAGCGAAAACTCCCTACACTTGCATCTATGTTCTAGAATAAATTCGAATCACAAGTGTAGCACGTTATGGAGTTGATGATTGGGTTATATGCCCTCACCCCCTAACTACCTCTCTCACGCGAGGCTAAGAGAAACCACCAAGTCAGAAGCTCCTCGCCCGCCGCAGTGGGCGAGGGGTTGGGGTGAGGGAACGAGAGAAACCACCAAGTCAGAAGCCCCTCGCCCGCCGCAGTGGGCGAGGGGTTGGGGTGAGGGCATGAACTCAAAGCGACCAGAGATTTGTAGTTATCAAGGAGTCTGATGATGCAGGATCGAGCGTTTATTGAGGTGTATGGCGCACGCGAAAACAACCTCAAAAATATTTCCTTGAATATTCCAAAACAGCGGGTGACAGTCTTTACCGGAGTCTCTGGTTCGGGCAAATCGTCGTTGGTGTTTGATACGATTGCCGCTGAGGCTCAACGCCAACTCAATGAAACCTTTACCTTTTTTGTGCAAGGCTTTTTGCCGCACTATGGCCAGCCTGATGTCGAGCGGATCGAGCATCTCAACTCGCCGATTATCATCGATCAAAAGCGGGTTGGCGGTGGTTCGCGCTCAACCGTCGGAACCTACACAGATATTGCGGTGTTGCTGCGCTTGTTGTTCTCGCGGATTGGTCAGCCCTACGTTGGGCCTGGCTATGCTTTTTCGTTCAACACGCCGCAGGGTATGTGCCCCGAATGTGAAGGCATTGGCAAAACGGTTCAGCTTGATATGGATAAATTGCTTGACCGCAGCAAATCGCTGAATGAAGGTGCGATTTTGCACCCCGAATTCAAGGTTGGCAAATGGATGTGGAAGATGTATCCGCTGTCTGGTTTGTTCGATAACGATAAGCCGATTCAGGATTATAACGAACAGGAATTGCAAGCATTTTTGTATGGCGCTGATCTTAAGGTTTCGTGGGGCGAATTTAGCTCGAAATATGAAGGTTTGCTGGAACGTTTCGAGCGTATGTACCTCAAAAAAGATGCAGCAGCCATGTCGGATCGCAATCGGGCCGTGTTTGAGCAATTTACCTCTTCACAAATCTGCCCAGTTTGCCATGGTGGGCGTTTGACTCAAGCCGCGCTCAATTGTCGGATTGCTGGGCGTAACATTGCCGAATTAGCCGATTTTGAAGCGACTGATTTGATTAGCTTTTTGGCTGATGTTACTGATCCGATTGGTGATCGGGTGGCGGCCAAGTTGTTGGAGCGCATGCAACAGTTGGTCGATATTGGCTTGGGCTATTTGAGCTTGAGCCGCGAAACCTCGACGCTCTCTGGGGGCGAATCTCAGCGCGTCAAAATGATTCGGCATCTTGGCAATAGCTTAACTGAAATGCTCTATATTCTCGATGAGCCAAGTGTGGGCTTGCATGCGCGTGATGTGGCGCGGCTGAATAATTTATTGCAACAGTTGCGCGATAAGGGCAATACGGTGCTAGTGGTTGAGCATGATCCCGATGTGATTGCAATTGCCGACCATATTGTCGATATTGGGCCACGCGCGGGCGTGCACGGCGGCGAGGTTGTGTTTGAAGGCAGCTATGCCGATCTCAAACGTTCAAATACCTTAACTGGCAGCTATTTGCAACAAGTAGTGCCAACCAAACAGCATTCGCGTCAGCCAACTGGCTACTTGCCGATTGTTAATGCCAACCTGCATAACCTTAAAAACGTCAATGTCAATATTCCAACGGGCGTGCTGACCGTGGTGACAGGTGTGGCCGGATCAGGCAAAAGCACCTTAATTAATGAAGTCTTTTTGAGCCAACACCCCAATGCGATTGTGATCGATCAATCACGGGTAACGGCTAATAGCCGTTCGGCTCCGGCCACCTATACCGGAATTATGGATGATATTCGCCAGACCTTTGCTAAGGCCAATGGCGTGAGCGCTTCGTTATTCAGCTTCAACTCAACTGGCAGTTGCGATAATTGTAATGGTTTGGGCTTAGTCTACACCGATTTAGCCTTTATGGAAGGAATTTCCTCGACCTGTGAAATTTGCGAAGGCAAGCGTTTCAAAGCCGAAGTGCTGGAATATCGGCTGCGCGGCAAATCGATCAGCGATGTGTTGGATATGACTGCCGAGGAAGCACTCGATTTCTTTAACGAAAAGAAGATCAAGCCTGTGCTCCAGGCTATGAATGATGTTGGCTTGAGCTATTTGAAACTTGGTCAACCACTCAGCACGATATCGGGTGGTGAGGGTCAACGGCTCAAATTGGCGACCGAACTCCACAAAAAGGCCAGCGTTTATGTGATGGACGAGCCAACCACGGGTTTGCATCGCTCGGATATTGGGCTGCTGATGGGGATCATTGATCGTTTGGTTGATCTCAAGAATACCGTGATTCTGATCGAACATCACTTGGATATTATTCGTCAGGCCGATTGGATTATCGACATTGGGCCTGAGGGCGGTAGCGCTGGTGGCGAGATTATTTTTGAAGGGCCACCCATGGCCTTGAAAACTTGCCAACGCAGCATTACCGCCAAGTTTCTCTAATCAGCATGCCCTCACCCCCTCGCCTCGCGTGCGGGCGAGGGGGAACCGCTCTAGGAGTGATGCCCGCCGCCGTCGAGTGATGTCGGGGTGATGGGCGTTATATCCTACGCCTGAAAGCTAGCCCTTGCGAATTGCCTCGGCGCGAGTCGCAAACTTGTTGGCATAATCGGCATCGTCAGTCCAATTATTGCTCAAGCCAGCCAACGTTTTGGCAACCCCACGCAGATTGGCTGGAATGTTGCCATGGCGTGGATTGGCAGCCATCATGGTTTTTTGGGCTTGATTAGCCTCATCATCACGCAAGGCCAAGGCCAATAATTGCCCAATATGCGCTTGGACTGCGCCATCCCAGGTGCTGAACGAAAGGCCGCCCTCTTGGCGCACGCCCAAACCAGCCGGATTACGTTTTGGCCGCGCAGCCCAGCCTGAAGTCAAGCCAGCGGTTTCAAAAATACATTGCGATGCAGCGAGGAAGGGATCAAGCCCAACGCTGGGGGCATAGACCCAGTAATACCCCATAATCGTTTCAATATCGTTCTTATATTCGGAATTATCGGGCAGGCTCTTACGAATAAAGGCGATTGCCTTTTCGCGGCTGCCTGAGGGCGTTGCGCTCAACAATGGGGTATTGGTAGTAATTGGATTATCAGCAATTGGCGTGCTTTGAACATTACTCAAACGATCAAAGGCATTTTGAATTGTACTGATGTAATAGGATTCGGTGATCGCTGCGCCTGGACATGAAGGTTTATTGTAATCGCGGTGCGATGAAATGCCACCACCAAATTTCTGATAGCGAATCTCAAAGCTGTTTAATTTGCGTTTGAGCACTGCCACCGCATGGCCAACCAGGGCTGCAACGGGAGCCGACCACTGGGTTTTTTCAAAATAGCCACATACTTCGATGCCGATTGAATATTGCAATGTACCTTTACTATCGCGATAGCCATTACCTTGAGCGGCGTGAATCCCTTGATCGTACATCGGCGTGAACAACCAAATCCAGGTTTCATCGATAAATAAGTGTGGGCCACGATCCCAGCCAGCGCTGGTGCGATAGTATTCGCGCAGGGTTTCGAGCTGTTTGAGGCGTTTGCGGTAAATTTGGCCTTCGCTCAAACCAGTTTCTTGGTTATCCCAGCGCCAGCCTGAGGGGTAAGGAGCAGCGGCAGTACTTGGTACAGCGGTATGGTGCAACACCACAAAGTTAGGTGGCACAGCCCCAAAGTTATAGGTATCGACGTAATGGGTAAATTCATCGGCTTTCAGACCCTGACCGACATACAAAAACTGGTCAACAGGCACGACCCCGCGCGTGCCTTCCTCGCTGAGCGTATCTTCATGCGGCATCGCATCTTTGGGGTCAGGCAAATCAAATTCGGGTAAGGGTTCGTCGTGCAGCGGTTGATTGGCATCAGTCATTGATTGATCTCCTTCGCACAAAACACCGAGAACAGCCCAATTATACAATTCAAGCTTAGAGGTTGGCTAGGTACGATTATCGCCCTAGCCAATTCGAGCCTAGTTGCCAACATACAAACTAGTGAGCGTAAAAAGAAAGAGCACGCCAGCGATATAGCTATTCACATTGAAAAAGGCAATATCAATTTTGGAAAGATCGCGGGGGTTGATTAAGCTGTGTTCGTAGACCAACAAGCCTGCTGCCGCCGCAACCCCAACGTAAAACGGCCAACTTAGGCTTAACGAAACTCCCACCGCCAGCAACAAACCAATCATCGCAATATGGCAAATTTTGGCGACACGCAGCGAGGTGGCAATGCTAAAACGAGCAGGCAATGAGTGTAAACCTTCCTTGCGATCAAAGTCAACATCTTGGCAGGCGTAAATTAAATCAAAGCCGGCAATCCAAATGCCGACTGCTGCTGCTAATAAAATCATCGAAAGCCGAAAATTGGGATCAACGGCCAGCCAACCGCCAGCAGGCGCAATGGCATCAGTAAAGCCTAAACCAAAGTGGCACAACCACGTAAAGCGCTTCATGTAGGAATAACCTGTCAGGGCAATTAACGCAATTGGCGAGAGTAGCAAACACAATGGGTTGAGCAACCCAGCCGAAATCACTAAAACCGCCAACGAAACTAAACCAACGATCAAGACTGATGTGGCTGAAAGTGTCCCAGCAGGAATTGGCCGAATGCTGGTGCGCGGATTACGCGCATCAAAATGGCGATCGAGATAGCGATTAAAGGACATCGCGGCGGTGCGTGCCGCCACCATCGCTAAAGTCACTAAGATCAGCGGTTGCCAACCAGGGAATTGTTTATTGGCTAAAAACAGACCCAAATAGGCGAAGGGTAGGGCAAAAACCGTGTGTTCTACCTTGATATTGATCGCGGTTTGGTGCAAGGTTTGGCGTAAACTTGTCATGCTGCGTTTCCTATGGTCGATAAATCAAGCCTCTCTCTGTATTCATTATATAGCAGCAGCATGCTTGTGGTAATCCTACTTTGTGCTCGCTATTCGGGCTACTATGCCAATTAATCAGGCTTTGACTTTTATGCCAGCATTCCCTACAATGTGCCTTGTATCACAAACTGCTGGCAATGCTGCCTGAGCTAAACGACCACCTCGTGTTCAACGTTGAATACGTTTGGATAGGGGCTTTTTTTGTTTGCGCCGAGGAGTGTACAAATGACGGTCTACAACTTCAATGCCGGTCCTGCGATTTTGCCACCCAGTGTTTTGAGCCAAGCCCAAGAAGAACTTCGCGATTTTGCGGGCACTGGCATTTCGGTGATGGAAACCAGCCATCGCGCTAAAGAATTCGAAGCGGTTAATAACGAAGTCGAAGCTCGTTTTAAGGCTTTGCTGGGCATCGAAAGCGGCTATCGGGTTTTGTTGCTACAAGGCGGAGCCAGCACCCAATTTGCCATGATTCCCATGAATTTCTTGGGAGCGGATCAGGTTGCTGATTACATCATCACGGGCACATGGGCCGAAAAAGCCCGTGATGAAGCCCAAAAAATCGGCAAGGTGCATATTGCGGCTACTACTGAAGCCGAAAATCACAACCGTATCCCCAGCCAAACTGAACTGCAATTCAGCGAAAATCCAGTGTATGTGCACTTAACCACCAATAACACGATTTATGGCACCCAATGGCAGAGCACCCCGGAAACCAACGGCGTGCCAATTGTCGCCGATATGAGCAGCGATATTTTTTCGCGGCCTTTCGATGCTAGCAAGTTTGGTTTAGTCTATGCTGGCGCACAGAAAAATCTTGGGCCTTCTGGCGTAACTGTGGTGCTGATTCGCGAAGATTGGCTGGATAAAGGCGCGAAAAACGTGCCCACTATGTTGCGCTATAGCACGCACGCTAAAAACAACTCGCTCTATAACACCCCACCAACTTTTGGGGTCTATATGCTGAACCTCGTTTTAGCTTGGATTCAAGAGCAAGGTGGTTTGGCGGGCATGGCTGAATACAACACCCGTAAAGCCAATGTTGTCTATAATGCGATCGATAATTCGGGTGGTTTCTATCGTGGTCATGCCGTGGCTGATAGCCGCTCCCAAATGAATGTAACCTTTAATCTACCCACCCAAGAGCTTGAAAAGCAATTCTTGGCCGAAGCCAAAGCCCAAGGCATGATCGGCTTGCCAGGTCACCGTTCGGTTGGCGGGGTGCGGGCCTCGATCTACAATGCCATGAGCATCGAAGGGGTTGAAGCCCTCGCCAGCTTTATGGCCCATTTTGCCGCCAAACAAGGCTAGTTAACTGCAATCAAGCGCTCAGCGACAGGATGGTGAGCCTGTTGCTGAGCGCTTTGCTGAGCTTATTCTGCTTGAAATGCCACAACTGGGCCTTGGACACTCACGCCGACTTGCATTTTAGGCGCAAGATCGAGCCTTGGGCCAGTTCGCGCCGCAATCGTTAAATTGCCTATTTGCAGATCGATCAGTTGATCGTGGCCATAAAAGCGTTGACCCATGATCTGACCATGACCGCTTGGGTCGGGCACTAGATTCAGCGCTTCAGGCCGAATCATCAGGGTCACTGGGCCATGCATTGGTTTGGTTAAGAGCAATTGGCCTAAAGCGCACTCAACTCGATTTTCTCGCGCAACCCCAGGCAAAAAGTTGGCCTCGCCCACAAATTCGGCCACGGCTCGGCTGGTTGGGCGCAAATAAAGTTCATGCGGGGTGGCGCTTTGCAAAACCTTGCCCCCAAGCATCACGGTTACTTGATCGGCTAAGCTCAAGGCTTCTTCTTGATCATGAGTTACAAACAGGGCCGTCGCCCCAACTTGGCGCAAAATCTGTTTGGTGGCCGTGCGTACTTGGTCGCGCAAGCCTGCATCGAGGTTGGAAAAAGGCTCATCGAGTAGTAATAATTGAGGTTTGGGTGCTAAGGCGCGGGCGAGAGCGACCCGCTGTTGTTGACCACCCGAAAGCTCATGGGGCATGCGCTGGGCTAAACCACTCAATCCAACGAGTTCCAGTAATTCGTCAATCCGTTGTTGTTTATGAGTTTGACGACTCAAGCCATAGCCAATATTTTGGCCGACTGTCAAATGGGGAAACAAGGCATACTCTTGAAACACCATGCCAATCTGGCGTTGCTCAGGCGGAACTTGGCGATGGCTATTGGCGATTTCGCGCTGGCCAAGCCAAATCTGGCCTTGATCAAGCGTTTCAAAACCAGCAATCAAGCGGAGTAAGGTAGTTTTGCCACAGCCCGAAGGCCCAAGCAACGCCCCCAAACTGCCTTGGGGCAACTGAAAATCAACCTGATCTAGAACGGTAGTTGCATTGAAGGTTTTGCTAACGCCCCGACAGTTAATGGCTAAATTGGCTGTTTGCATGGCTGTGATCTCACGTTTTGCGTTCATTGGCCAGCAGCAAGGCCAACGAAGCACCTGCTGCGACCATCAACAATAACGCTGGTAAGGCGGTCTGGGAAAACCGTAATTCGGCGGTGTTGTTCCAAATATCGGTGGCCAAGGTATGAAAGCCAGTTGGCCCCAAAAGTAAGGTTGCTGGTAATTCTTTCAAGGTTGATAGAAATACCAAGGCCGCACCAGAAATAATCCCTGGCCGTAATAATGGTAAGGTGACACTCAGCACCACCCGCCAAGCTGGCTGGCCCAGCGAACGCCCAGCTTCTTCCAAGCGCGGATTAATTTGTAACAAACTGGTGCGTAGGCTGCCAATCGCTTGCGGCAAAAAGCGCACAGCATAGGCCAAAATCAACAAACCCAAGGTTTGGTAGGCCCAAGGCAGATAATTCGCACCCCAAAAAACCAAGGCTAGCGCCACCACAATTCCAGGCAGCGCATAGCCAACATAGGTTGCCCGCTCGATCAAACTGGTCAGACGGCTGGGATAGCGCACGGCCAAGAAAACCACTGGAAAGGCCAAAACAATCGTGACCAAGGCCGCTAAACTAGCAGCCAGCAGCGAATTGGCTAAATCTGTTAGTTGTAAATTCCAAGTTTGGCCTGCACGCAAGCCGATAATTAGCCACGCCACAATTGCCACAATTGGCAAAACAACCGCAAACAGCACCACAATTGCGCAGAAGATTAAGGCAGGCCAGCGCCAAATCCCTAATCCGACTAATTTGGGTTGGCGGCTAACTCCCGCCGACGAGCGATAATAACGGGCACGGCCACGACTCAAGGCTTCGGCGGTCAATAAACCACAGGCCAAACCAACTAGCAACAACGATAACACCGCCGCCCCAGTTCGATCAAATGAGGCGCGATATTGCAGATAAATCGCTCGTGTAAACGAATTGTAGCGCAATAACGAAACTGCCCCGAAATCGCTCAAGGCATATAGGATCACCAATAAACTGCCTGCCGCCAAGGCTGGCCGCAACTGTGGCAGCGTGATCCGCCAAAAAATGTGGCTTGAGCGTTGACCAAGTGATCGGGCAGCTTCTTCTAGCGCGGGGTCGAGTTTGCGCAAGGCAACCCGCACATTTAATACAATGTAGGGATAGCCAAATAGAATCAGTGCTCCGGCAGCGCCCCAAAAGCCATACACTTCGGGCAAGCGCTCAACTCCCAACGGTTCGAGCCATTGCTGCACTAAGCCACGTGGCCCGAGCACCGCGATAATCGCCCATGCCCCGATGTAGGAAGGAATCGCCATTGGTAGCATAATTAATGTTAGCCAAATTCGCGCTCCTGGTAAATTGGTGCGAGTGGTCAGCCAAGCTAAGGGCAGCCCGATCAAGAGCGAGCCAGCGGTCACCGTGATCGCCAGTAGCGCCGAGCCAGTGAACACGCGCAAGGTGCTAGGGCGTTGTAATTGAGCCCATGCTGTCGAGCCGGCCTCGCTGGTACGCAACAGCAAATAACCAACTGGCAAAACCATGATTAACGCAATCAGGCCAGCACTGATCGTTAAGAACAGTGCTGACCAACGGCCAGATCGAAAGCGCAAATGTTTAAAAACCATAGCTCAATCTAGCAAGCCAAGCTTGCAATGACGTGCTTATTGGATCGCCCCAACATCTTGCAACAATTCTAAGGTTCCTTGCAAATCTTTCAAATTGCTCAAATCGATGTTTGGGGTAATAATTTCGCCCAATGGCTTGATTGCTGGGTTGGTAATAATTCCAGCTACCAAGGGATATTCATTGGTTTTATCGGCGAAATAGAGTTGGGCACCGTCGCTCAACAAATAATTAGCAAAGGTTTGAGCGGCTTCAGGATTCTTGGCAGTTTTGAGCACACCCACGCCAGCAACATTCACCAACGAGCCAATATCGCCATTGCCGAAGTAGTGGTTAGCAGCCTTGGCATCTGGTTGCTCTTTTTTCAAGGCAAACAAGTAGTAGTGATTGACCAAGCCGGTATCAACTTCGCCACTCGCAACGGCTTTGACAATCGCTGAGTTCGATTCATAGACTTTAACGTCGTTGGCGATCATGCCTTCGAGCCATTGTTTGGCCATATCTTCACCTTGGCTTACCCGCAATGCGGTGACAAAGGCTTGCAATGAACCATTGGTTGGAGCCCAAGCGACCCGACCTTTCCACTCTGGTTTGGTCAAATCAAGAATCGAAGCTGGCAAATCGGTGCTGGTCAAGACATCGGTGTTATAAACCAAAACCCGAGCGCGACCCGAAGCACCAACCCATGTGCCTTCGCTTGAAACAAAACGTGGATCAACCAAGTTCAACAATGACCGATCAAGTTGCACAAAGCGATCGCTCAATGCGCCTAATGCACCAGCATCTTGGCCGAAGAAGACATCGGCTGGGCTATTATCGCCTTCTTCAAGAATTTGCGCGGCCATCTCGGCAGTATCGCCATAGCGTACTTCGACGGCAATCCCAGTTTCTTGGGTAAAAAGCTCCAACAAGGGAGCAACTAAGCTTTCTGAACGCCCTGAATATACAACCAAACTGCCGCCAGCTGGCTCAGTGGTGGTGGTGGTTGGCACGGTTGGCGAAACCTCAGCAATAGCAGTCACTTCGACGGTAGCAGTAGCTTCGGCTGCGCTAGCGGTCGTTGGGGTTGCTGCAGCGGTGGTTGGTGCTGTTACAGCCGTTGGAGTTGCTTCCCCACCACAGGCTGCAATCACAATGCTCAGACAGAGCAACAGCATCAAAGAACGCACAAGTTTCACGAAGTACTCCTTAGCCAACTTGCTCGATCATTGAGCAAGCTTTAGCAAGTATTTATCACAATGGTAAAAACTATTTTTTCTGAAAAAACAGTTTTTATCAGGCGGAAGTATAACGCCCACGATTGCTCATGTCAAATAGTTGTGCCTTGGAGATTTTTATTCCAGCACTATAGTATGCAATTTGGCTGATTATTGTTACTTGCTAAAACGAAGAGTTAAATTGGGTCATCTAAGCGCTATTTACCGCTATTGTGAGCGTTCCCTGCTTGAATCCCCCTGATTTCCGCTTGAATCCCCCTCTCGCCATTAGATCTATCTTCCCCTAGAGTAACGTTACAATCTCGTAATAGCGGAAGGATTGAATAATCATGCGAATTATCAAACGGGGAATTCTGCTTGGCCTGCTTGGCCTTATGACTATGGTTGGTAGTGTTGTAACCCGACCTAGCACGCCGGCCGACGCTGCGAAGCTATGTCTTCAATTTCTCTACGATGTGAATTACCCTGATGGCACAGTTGTGGGCAAAAACCGCCAATTGCGTAAAGAGTGGCAGGTTTTCAACTGTGGAACCCGAACTTGGGGCACGAGTTTTACATTCCGCCGCGTATCACATCTCTTTCCAGTTGGGGCATTTGCAACTGGCGCTTTTAACTTAACCAGCCCTATTGCTGGCAACCAACAAGGAACGATCTATGTGGACTTAACCACTGGCTCGGAAAGTGGAAATTTCAAAGCCTCGTATCAACTGTATACGCCGGGCGAAAAAGCATGATAGTGCTGGCGAACCCTGT
>NZ_DOPT01000079.1:0-464 GCF_003512625.1 Herpetosiphon sp.
GGTGGCAATCCCAAAACAAATCACCATCCCCGCCATCAACAACAAACTATGTGCATCCATACAACTCCTTTCTGTGCGCCTTGCCACATTGACACAAACCTAAGCTATGTTATGCTATTATTGTTAGGTTTGTCGTTTAACTTAGTTAACAAAAGGACCCAAACCATGGCGCGGATTTATGACAACATTACCCAACTTATCGGCAACACGCCGCTGGTGCGCTTGGGCAAAGTTAATACCACGGGGGCGACGGTATTAGCTAAGCTTGAGTTCTTCAACCCAGCCAGCAGCGTCAAAGATCGGATTGGCTTGGCGATGATCGAGGCAGCGGAGGCCGCCGGTCTGATCAATCCAAACGATACCACGATTATCGAGCCAACCAGTGGCAATACGGGGATTGGCCTCGCATTTGTGGCTGCCGCGAAAGGCTACCGCATTGTGCTGACCATGCCCGAAACCATGAG
>NZ_DOPT01000079.1:521-5889 GCF_003512625.1 Herpetosiphon sp.
TGACCATGCCCGAAACCATGAGCTTGGAACGGCGCAAATTACTCAAAGGCTTTGGAGCCGAATTAGTTTTGACTCCAGGCTCCGAGGGCATGCCTGGGGCAATTCGTCGTGCCGAAGAATTGGCCGCCGAAAATCCAGGCAGCTTTATTCCGCAACAATTCAAAAATAAAGCCAACCCAGCGGTTCACCAACGCACCACCGCTGAAGAAATTTGGAATGATACCGATGGCGCTGTCGATATTTTGGTGGCCGGGGTTGGGACTGGTGGCACAATCACTGGGGTTGCTTCGGTGCTCAAAGAACGCAAGCCAGGCTTTAAGGCAATTGCGGTCGAGCCAACTGCCTCGCCAGTCCTTTCTGGGGGCAAAATGGGGCCGCACAAAATCCAAGGGATCGGTGCTGGCTTTGTGCCCGACGTGCTTGATACCAGCGTAATTGATGAAATTATTCAAGTTACCAACGAACATGCCTTTGAATGGGCACGCAAATTGGCTCACGAAGAAGGCTTGATGGTGGGAATTAGCTCAGGGGCCGCCGCATGGGCCGCCTTGCAAGTAGCAGCCCGCCCTGAAAATGCTGGCAAAACGATTGTCTTTATTGTGCCAAGCAACGGCGAACGCTACCTGAGCACGCCATTGTTTGATGCTGAGTAGAATTTAGGGGTCAGGGGCTAGTTGTCAGAGTCCAGAAAAAGCTAGAAGTAATGTTAACGCAGAGGCGCAGAGTCTTGATAAGGATGAAGGCGGTTTCAACCTGATCCCTAGCCCCTGACAGCTGATCCCTAAACCAACAACACCCTCAGCACCGAACCATGCTGAGGGTGTTGAATTTTTAGCAATTCGTGCAACTAGGCGGCTGGCGGAGGAGCTTCGTCGCCGTCGATGCCCAATTTATCTTTGGCGGCTTCATACACATCGCTGGCTTTATCGCCGACGACTTCGGCAACATCACTAATTTTTTCGGCAGCTTGTTCGGCTAGATCGCCCGCTTTTTCAGCGGCATCGCCGATAAATTCACCAACCGACTCGGCGACATCCTTGGCTTTATCAACCAAATTTTCGAAAAACCCTGGTTCATTATCAGTCATGGGGTTTCCTCCGAAATGCCACGTGGTATCTACCACGATCGCTTGCTTAGCTCTATTGTAGTAGATTCAGGCCAACTTACAAGTAGCAATTTGGTTCCATTCTGCTCAGATCGAGCTAGCTTTGGCCTGCTGTTCGCCCAACAGCGGTTGGTTTGGCACACGCGGCAAGCTCAACGAGATCACGGCTGTGATTGCGCTCAGTAAGGCCGCTGCCCATAAACAGCCTGCCAACCCATAGCTTTGATACAGCAGACCCGAAAGAATTGTGCCAAGCAGGCGGCCCAAGGCGTTGGCCATATAGTAAAAACCTACATTCAAAGCCACATCGGCTTGGTCAGTGTAGGCTAAAATCAGGTAGGAGTGGACTGCCGAATTCAGCGCAAAAATAAATCCAAAGCCAATTAAGCCGACCACAACCACGATAGCCGATTGTTGGTTGATTTGCACAACACTGGCAATCGCAGCCATAATCAGCATCAACAAGCCAGCCAAAATTGTTGCAGCCCAGCCGTTGGGCGTGGCTTGCCAGCGGCGGGTAATCGCTGGCGCAAGCGCTTGAATCAGGCCATAGCCAATCACCCATAAGGCCAAATAGCCGCCAGCCTGCCAAAACGACCAGCCAAGCACTTCACTCAGAAAAACTGGCAAGCCGACCACAAACCAGACATCCCGCGCTGCAAACAAAAAACAACGCGCTGCTGAAAGCAGATTGATCGCGCGGCTTTTGGCAAATAGTTGTTGCCACTTCGGCTTGGCTTTGCTACGCCCCAAATCGTGTTGCAAAAAGCTGAATGTGCCAATGGCAGCTACGGCAATCAAACTCGCAAGCACAGCGAAGGCACTGCGAAAGCCAATGGTGCTCAGCAATAGGCTGCCCAAGAAAAAGCCCACACCTTTGAGCGCATTTTTCGAGCCAGTCAAAATAGCTACCCATTTGAACAAAGTTGATTGAGCATCTTCAGCCACCAACATTTTGATGCTGCTCTTGGCACTCATTTTGGTCAGATCTTTGGCGATGCCCGAGCCAGCTTGCGCTAGCATCACATATGTCACGCTGAGCCAAGCACTGGGCACAACCATCATGCCCAAAGCGATAACTTGTAACACCAAGCCAGCATGTAAGGTGCGATTCAGGCCAAAGCGTGCGCCCAGCCAGCCACCAAACAAATTGGTAATCACCCCAAATACTTCATAGAAAATAAAGAGCGCCGCCACCGCCAAGGCACTATAGCCAAGTTGATGAAAATGAAACAAGACCAACATACGCAACGCGCCATCGGTCAATGTAAAGGCCCAATAAGCGGCGGTAACAATCGCATACTCTTTGAATTGTTGCTGCATAGTCGGCTCCTAGCCCGCCTGAAGTTGGGCGACCTTAGCGGCTAGCTCCAACATTCGATTCACATAGCCAATTTCGTTGTCGTACCAAGCCATAATTTTCAATTGAGTTTGGTTGGTAACGGTCGTCAGCGCTGCATCGATAATCGCCGAACGTGGATCGCCCTTGTAATCGACTGAAACTAAGGGCCGTTCTTCATAGCCCAAAATGTCTTTGAGCGCTCCGCGACTAGCCTCCGCCAAAGCCCGATTAACCGCTTCACTGGTGGTTGGTTGGGCCAATTCAAAGACACAATCGGTCAGCGAGGCATTCAACAAAGGCACGCGAATCGCCACACCATCCAAACGACCTGCTAATTCTGGAAAGATCATGCCAATTGCGCTGGCTGAGCCTGTGCTGGTAGGAATCAGCGATTGGCTGGCGGCGCGGGCACGGCGTAAATCTTTGTGCGGTGCATCGATCAGATTTTGGGTATTGGTCATATCGTGAATTGTGGTGATCATGCCATGCTTAATGCCGAATTGTTCATGCACAACTTTGACAATGGGCGCTAAACAATTGGTGGTGCACGAGGCGGCAGTTAATAAACGATGCTGCTGCGGATCATAAAGCTGATCATTAACTCCCATCACGATGTTGAGTGCACCCTGTTTTACGGGTGCGGCAACGATCACGGTTTTAACTCCAGCCGCAAAATAGCCAGCTAGTTGCTCTGGGCTACGAAATTTGCCTGAGCATTCCAGCACCAGATCAACCTCATGGCTAGCCCAATCGGTTGCTTCAATTGTTGAATGATTGCTATAACTCAGGCGTTGTTGCTCGATCATCAGGGCTTGCTCTTGCGATGAGACTCCATGATTCCAGCGGCCATGAACTGAATCAAAAGCCAGTAAATGGGCGGCGGTTGCAGCATCGCCTTTGAGTTCGTTGATATGCACCCATTCAAATCCTGGGCGATTCCAGCCAGCCCGTAATGCGAGCCGCCCCATGCGCCCAAAGCCATTAATGCCAATTCGTAAAGCCATTATTTGCTCCCTTCACGTTGTTGGCGCTCGATTGTGGTCAGCAAAAAGCGAATGCGCGTCATCAGTTGCTGGGCGGTGGTTTCAATTGTGGCAGCTTGGGCTAGTTCGCTGGTTTCACGCAGCGGGTCGGCAAAACTCCAGTGCATGCTGGTGGGATGGCCAGCAAGCGTTGGGCATTGTTCACGAGCGCGATCGCAGACCGTAATCACATAATCGAAATCTTGCTCAAGGTAAGGCTGGAGTGTCTTGGAATACAGGCCAGCACTCGAAATCTTTTTTTCTTCCAAAGTAGCTAAGACCAAAGGATTCACCTCGGCAGGTTGGGTTCCGGCGCTCACTACATCAAGCATGGAGCCACCGAGATGGCGGGTAATTGCCTCGGCCAACTGTGAGCGAGCACTGTTGTGGGTGCACAAATATAAAATCCGCACTGGTTTGCTAAGTTGATAGGCTTGGCTGGTGGTTTTGGCGGCAAATGGATCAAGATCAGGGTGCAGGGCTTGGGCACTCGCTTGGTAGGCGGTTTGCAAGCTTGGCAAATCGAGATGGTAATAGACATCACGGCCATCGGCTTCGCTGCGGCGTTCGATCACCAAGGCGGCTTCGCGTAGTAGCCGTAAATGATAGGAAACCACATTCATTGGTGCTTGCAAGGCCGCCACACATTCATGCACCCGATAATCACTATGGACTAAAAGTTGTAACAAGCGCCAACGGAGATCGTGCGATAGCAATTTGAGCACAACAGGTGGTTCAAGCCCAAGACTTTGCATAAAAACACTCCAAATTAAATTGTTTCAAATTATTTTGAAGTATATTGGCGATATTGCAAAAAAGCAAGTATGAATGTTGATGGATGCTGGCGCATCGATTTTTCTTGATTCTGAGCACACAACTTGCATTGGCTGATTGCAAGGATTGTGAACTGAAGGAAGGAGCATTCGCATGAATTTGCGTAATACTGTGGCCTTAATCACTGGGGCTGGCTCGGGCATTGGCAAGGCCACGGCCTTATATTTAGCGGCGCATGGTGCAAACGTTGCCGCACTTGGGCGGACTGAAGATGAATTGACCGAAACTGTTGAGACGATTCAGCGGGCGGGCGGCGACGCATTGGCCTTAATTGCCGATATTACGCAGCCCGATGAGCTGCAAGCTGCTGTTGATCAAATGCTCGAAACATGGGGCAAGCTCAATTGTGTCTTTGCCAATGCTGGGATTAACGGCGTTTGGGCACCAATTGAGCAATTGAGCTTGGAAGAATGGCAGAACACGTTAAACATTAATTTAACTGGTACCTTCTTAACGCTGCAAACAACAGTACCGGCGCTCAAAAAGCAGGGTGGCGCAATTATCATTACCTCATCGATCAATGGAACTCGTACATTTAGCAATGTGGGTGCGACCGCCTACTCGACCACCAAGGCTGGTCAAGTGGCTATGGCCAAAATGCTGGCCTTAGAACTAGCCCAATTTAAGATTCGCGTGAACGTTATTTGCCCAGGGGCGATTGAAACCAGCATCGACGAAAGCACTGAAAAACGGGCAATTGAAACGGTGGCCGTGCCCGCCGAATTTCCTGAGGGCGATATTCCCCTGACCCATGGTCAACCAGGCACAGCCGAACAAGTGGCGCAATTAGTCGGCTTTTTGGCTTCCGATGCAGCCAGCCATATCACGGGCACGGAAATCTGGATCGATGGTGGCCAATCGTTATTGCGCGGCTAGCGGAAGTGTTGCCCTCACCCACGATTCCTCTCCTTTCAAGGGTAGGTTTTTTACAATCATGGTGACTCACCACCCTTCCGTCCCGCCTCAAGGCGGGAGACGCAGGGGGCTTTAATCCCTCTGCACCCCCTCAAGGACAATCAGAGGCAATTATGCATTCATTGATGAACCAACATTGCCGTGGTTCAC
>NZ_DOPT01000093.1:0-55709 GCF_003512625.1 Herpetosiphon sp.
ATACTCGGCATACGACCTCGGTTGGTTAACGGATAGGGTTGCACCATCCAGTATACCACCCGAGGTCGTTCTGTGGACCCTCATGCGGCACACCTGTCCGCCCTTAAACCGCAGTGGGAGAGGGGTTGGGGTGAGGGCATGCAAAATCCCACTCACTAGTTGATCGGTACAGAACGCGGTACAATAGAGTTGAAGGTGTCGTGATGATATCTGGATGTTAACCCGCACCATGCTGGTGCTAACTTCACTGCGGAAGAATAATCATGGTGTTATCACTTGATCTACGGCGCTATCGCAATATCGTCGTATTGACGGGGGCGGGAATTTCGGTCGCTTCAGGGGTGCGACCGTTTCGCGGCCCGAATGGAGTCTGGAACGAGTGGGATATTGAACGCTGCGCCACCCGCACAGCACTGGAGCAATCTCCCCAGTTGGTTTGGCAAGCTTTTGGGCCACTACGCAGCCAGCTACAAACGACTCAGCCCAACGCCGCCCATCGAGCTTTGGCTCGCTTTGAACAATCGTTGGGTAAGCATCAACGTTTTACCCTCATCACCCAAAATATTGATGGCTTGCACCAACTCGCTGGCAGCCGCAATTTGGTCGAGTTTCATGGTAGCCTGCGCCAAAGCCGCTGTAGTGACGAGCAATGTGACCAGCCAAGTTTTGTTGATCAGCGGGCGCACACCCAAACGCTGCCGCTCTGCCCAACCTGTGGCAAGCCTTTACGCCCAGATATTGTGCTGTTTGAAGAGGCGATTCCAGTTTGGGCCGAAACCCAAGCCAAACGCAGCCTGCGCGAATGCGATTTCTTTTTGGCGGTGGGCACGTCGGGTACGGTGTTTCCTGCGGCAGCCTTTGCGCGTACTGCTCAAATGTTGGGTGCACGCACAATGTTGGTCAATTTGGAGCCACATGCTGCCGACGATTCAGCCTTTGAAGAACAGCAGATCGGGCGAGCTGAAGAGCTATTGCCCACGCTGCTAGGAGTTGCTTAGCTGAATTGTGACTGGCAATTGTTCGACCGACGAGGTACAGTAACCTTTGCTGCTACAGAGCATAAACGTCAGCAAAATTTGCTGATTTGGCTGTTGCAAATCAAGTTCAACTGGCATGCGTAAGGTTACTGGCCCCGCTGGGTAAATCAACAATTTGGCAGTTTCAATTGTTGGATCGGGCGCGGCAATCGCATCGGCCACAATTGGCCCAATTGAGCGTATTTGACCAGCCTGACTTAGCTCAAGCAGGGTTGGCCGACCCAAGCCATCCACCCCATTGCGCGGCAAATCTTTGGAATACAAGTGCAAATGTGGTTCTTTGGGTTGATAGGTTGCGGCCAAAATCATTTGGTTGGTGCTATCACGTTCCAGGCGCAGCTCGACCTGGGCATGCTGGCTATCGACCGTTTGCAACACCTCGATCACCTGATATGGTGCTTGCGGAGTAATAATCTCCGCACCACAACTGGCTAATATCAAGATCAACACCAACCAAATTGATTTTTGCATTTAGACAATCTCCGCTTTGAGCGTTTTAATCGCATCCCAGACATGCCAAACAACGCTATGCTCAGGGTATTGGCGGCGGTTAGCGGCGCTTATCGGCTGGCCGAGGCGGGTCATTTTACCTTGGCGATCAACTGGGCGGCGGCCAACTACGGGCGCTGCTTCCGAGCGTGGTGCAGGAAAATAGCTCTGGCCAATTGGCACTGGCGTATGAAACTGCCAGTTGCCCAGCGCACCATAATCAACATTCAATATGTACAAACTATAATAATCGTTTTCGAGGCCTTCGCGTTGGCATTTAGCGCAACCACCGGAAAGTTCTGCATATTCAGCGGGCGATAGGTTGGCTCGGCGAGCTTGATTACGGCAATTCTCACAGAGCCAAATTCGCGTTTTAGGCGTTGGGCCTTCGAGAATACCCAAACTAACCGAGGGCGATTCGCTGAGATACAGCGTTTGAATCGCCCGTTCTTTGAGCAAATAGAGGGATTGCGCCCGATCAAAGGCGCTGAGGTCTTCACGGCTAGGCGTGCGTTCGGATTTGGGGTCAGTTTCGTAAAACGTAGCCCATTCATCAAGCAATTTCAACCAACGACACAAACCGACAATCGGCGGTTCTTCAATGACAGTACTCAACGAGCCTCCTCAATCGAGCGGCGCAAACAAATCAATCAAATTTCCATCGGGATCAAGCACCACGGCATAACGCTGACCCCAAAAGGCATCCCATGGCTCTTTTGAACCACGATAACCTGCTGCTAAAATCTTAGCATAGAGTTGGTCAACTGCCGCAGGGCTAGCACATTTGAAGGCGAGACCCATACGATGGCCGCGTGGTTCCTGCCAATCGCTCTGCAATTGCTTCATCAAGGTTTGGCTATCCCAAGCGAGGCGCATGCCATTGGGCAAGGTTGTTTCAACATGATCTTCGCCGCCAGGATCGCTGGGTAAATCCAAATCGAACAACCGATAAAAATCCAAGGCCTTGGCCATATCGGCAACCACAATCCCAATCATATCAAACATGAGCGTCCTCCGTTGAATTGCAAACATTTGTGCTATTATACACCCTAATCTCCTGCTACTCCAAACGATGCTTTCGATTAATTGATCGTTAGTACTTTGGCTGTGAGCTAATAGCCTAGTTGGCATTTCAAATTGGTGCTAAATCAGCTATAGCATTTATCAATTAATTAAATAATCAACTAAAATAACTCCCAATGGTCATAGCATTATTCCAGTACCACCAGATTAGATATTGTATTGAGAGAATAAAGTACTAGCAAATTAATTGTATATCATTCTTGATCAGCGCATAATTCCTTCGGATTATTAATTTCTGTTCTTTTTTGAAGGATTATGCCCATGCTTCGAGTGAAGATTTTACTACTTGCAATTATTTTTCTGCCAATTCAATCAATCAATCAGGTAAACGCCCAAAAAATAGCTGAAATTTCACGAAATACCACAAATGAGCAACTTGATAGTGATAGCGATAGTTTGACCAATAGCTGGGAAACCAACCATCAACTTAATCCCTATAGCGCACTTGGCGACGATGGCGCGGCGGGCGACCCTGATCACGATGGCTTGAGTAATGCCAATGAGCAAATTCACGCGACCAATCCGCGTAACCCTGATAGCGATGCTGATGGGCTGAATGATGGCTGGGAAGTGCGCTATTGGCTGAATCCAACCAGCGCAATCGGCGATCATGGAGCCACTGGCGATGCTGATCGCGATGGCTTGACCAATCAAGAGGAATTATTTAGTAATACTTACCCGAACAATCCTGATACAGATGGCGATGGGTTACGTGATGGCTGGGAAGTTGATCATCAATTTTCGCCGATTAATACCACTGGTTATCACGGCAGCGCAGGCGATGTTGATACTGATAATCTGAATAATTTTCAAGAGCAAGCAGCAGATACTAACCCCCGTCACCCCGATAGCGATGGCGATGGCTTGCCCGATGGCTTGGAAATTGAGCATGGTTCGAATCCCTTAGATTGTGATTTGGATGCTGACGCAGATGGTTTGGAGAATCAGCCAGAACTGGCTTTGGCAACCAATCCATTTAATTCTGATAGTGATGGTGATGGTTTGCCCGATGGCTGGGAAGTGGCGCAGCAGCTCAATCCCTTGAGTGTTGCTGGCATTCATGGAGCCAATGGCGATGGCGATGCAGATGGTTTGGGCCAATTGCAAGAATATCTGCATCAAACCAACCCACATCAGGCCGATAGTGATGACGATGGCTTACTCGATGGTTGGGAAGTGCAGCATCATTTGAACCCGCTCAGTAGTTTGGCCGCTGATGGAGCCAACGCCGACCCCGATAGCGATTCGCTGAGTAACCTTGCCGAACAAGGCTTTGCCACCAACCCACGCAACGCCGATAGTGATAATGATCAATTGCCCGATGCTTGGGAATTGCAACAGCAACTTGATCCGTTGCTGGCAAGTGGCGAAGTTGGCACACATGGCGATCCTGATGCTGATCGATTAACCAATCTAGCTGAATATCGCAATAGCACCCGACCGTTGCTGGCGGATAGCGACGGCGATGGCTTAGACGATGGTTGGGAAGTGCAGTATACGCTTGATCCACTTGATGGATTTGGGGTAAACGGAGCCAATGGCGACCCTGATAGCGATGGCATGAATAATTTGATTGAATTGCAACGCCAAACCCACCCGTTGCAGGCCACGTACCTCGTTATGCTGCCACTCGCTCAACATTCCTACTAACCCGCTTGATGCTGAGGCACACTATGGCTGTAGGCCTAGCGAAATTGCTAGGTTTATCGCCATTTAAACTTGGTATAATGGCCCAACAACGTTGTTTGAGACCTAACTCAATCATAGGAGTAGAGCATCCATGCGCGTCTTGATGTTGGCTTGGGAATATCCACCGCATATTGTTGGCGGGATGGGCAAGCATATTGCTGAGTTGGTTCCAGTGCTTGATGCGGCTGGAATCGAAGTGCATGTGCTTACGCCATGGTTGCGTGGCGGCCCCCAACATGAGCGTTTTGGCATGCACAGCCATATTTGGCGGGTTCAGCCACCAGCCATGCCCGATTATGGCTTTGTTTCGTTTACCCAAGAAACCAACCGCTATCTTGAGCGCTTCGCCCACGATTTGGGCAAAACCCATGGCCCATTTGATCTGATTCATGGCCATGATTGGCTGACCAGCTATTGTAGCGTCGCTTTGAAATATGCTTGGCATACTCCCTTGATTACAACGATTCATGCAACTGAACGCGGGCGTGGACGTGGCTCGCTGGGCGGCGATCATGCCAAAACGATTAATGGCTTGGAATGGTGGTTGGCCCACGAAAGTTGGCGGGTAATTGTGTGCAGCGATTTTATGGCCGACCAGTTGCATCAATTTTTTGGCACGCCCTTTGATAAACTCGATGTGATTGCCAACGGCGTGAATGTGCCAACGATTGAATGGCCGAGCCAAGAGCGCCAGCAATTTCGCCAAAAATATGCCGCTGATAACGAAAAAGTAGTGTTTAGCATTGCCCGCATGGTCTACGAAAAAGGCATTCAAGTGTTGGTTGAGGCAATTCCACATGTCTTGGCGCAACGCCGCGATATCAAATTTGTGATTGCGGGCATGGGGCCGTTAGCCGAACAATTGCGCAACCGCAGCCGTGAGCTTGGCATCGATGCACATGTTTATTGGACGGGCTTCGTGACCGATCAAGATCGCAATTATCTCTACAATGTTGCTGATGTGGCAGTATTTCCCAGCATCTACGAGCCATTTGGGATTGTAGCCTTGGAAGCGATGGCGGCACATTGCCCGGTCATTGTTTCGGATACTGGTGGTTTGCGTGAGGTGGTGCAAATTCACGAAACAGGCTTAACGGTTTACCCTGATAACCCTGAATCGTTGGCTTGGGGCATTTTGCATACGCTGTCCCACCCCGAATGGACCCAGCAACGAGTTGAAAATGCCTTCAAAACGGTGGTTGAGATTTATAATTGGCCATTAATTGCCTGCCAGACCCAAGCCGTCTATCAACGGGTTTGCGACGAGCGTGCAACTAGTATGTGGGGATGAATTGTATGAGCACTGAGGCATTTCAGGCTGGGGTTGCGGCGCTGAAAAGTGGCAATAAAGCCTTGGCCCGCGAACATCTGATGAAGGTTGTTGAGCAAGACGAAACCAACGAACAAGCCTGGCTCTATCTGGCGGGGGCATTGGAAGATCCGGCTGAGATGCGAATTAGTTTAGAAAATGCGCTGCACATTAATCCGCAAAGTAAGCGAGCGCAACAGGGCTTAGAATGGCTGCGCAAGCAACATCCAGCGATTTTTGTTGAGCCAACACCAGCCTTGCCAGCAGCCACAGCACCTGCTTATACTGGGGCAACTGTGGCTTTGGCTGATTTGCCATTAGCTGACAACCCACTACCAGACCAACCGATCACGCCAACGCCTTTTCCGGCGACCCAGCCGCTGGGTCAAGCCTCGTTACCAGCGACCCAGCCGCTTGGGAACGGACCGTTGCCTGCAACCCAGCCATTGGCTCCCCCAGCCGTAGGCGAAGTGCCCGATGTGTTGCCCTGCCCGCGCTGTGGTGCACCAACCCGCTATGTCGAGCAGCGTTGTCGCAAATGTGGGATGAACTTGACGATCAAAACCGAGCGCCAAACCCAATCTAAAATACCAATCCTGATTCCTGGCTTATTAAGCCTTCTACCAGCATTATTATGGATATTTCTTGCTGGAAACATTTTTGTAAGAGCATTTGAGGAATATAGCGATTTTCAAGCCCAAGTTAGGGTGATTGCACCAATGAATAAAATTGTATCCGAGGAAGAAAAAAAGATTCAAGATGAAAAAATTGCTGAGTTAGAAGAAGTATTGTTCGATTTTATTACGCCACCACTTAATATAGCTGTTAGCCTGTTATTAATTGGTATTTTTGGCATAATTATGGCAATCGCTTTAATGCGTCGTAAAAAATATGGTTTTTGGGGCACGTTAATATACAATGGTATCTTCTTATTTATATTTATTGCCCTTATAGTGACCCTGAAGAGATTAGAGCTTTTGGATGAAGAATCCTCGCAACAAACCTTGCTCGATATATTACCATGGGCCATGGAAAATCCAATCTTAGCAACCTATCTCATTTTTCTATTGGCTTGGGCCTATATTAATATTAATTTGCTCTTTATTGCAGTAGGTTTGTATACGTTGATTGTGCTTATGCTTGGTTTTGCGTGGCGCACGATCTCGCAGAAGGCTGTGCGTTTTGTGCCCCAATTCGAGGAGTTGGCCGAAGCCGATGGCCATTTCAATCGTGGAGTTGTCTATCAAAAGCGTGGGATGTGGTATCTTTCTATGCTAGAGTGGGAACGAGCAGTTAAGCTTAACCCACGCGATTCGACCTATCGCCATGCCCTAGGCTTGATTTATGAGCAGCTGAAGCGGCCTGCTGATGCCTTGCAGCAATTTGAGCAAGCCCTCACTGAAGATCCCAATAATCTGCGGATTAGCCAAGATCGTGATCGTTTGGTGCAAACATTGCAAGCCTAGTCTGAGCCATGGCTTTCAATAAGCGAGGCATGCATGCCTGGAAATAGTTTTGGTCGGTTGTTCCGAATTTCAACATGGGGCGAATCCCATGGAGTTGGCTTGGGCGTGGTGATCGATGGTTGCCCCGCAGGTTTGGAGCTTGATTTGGCTGCCATCCAAGCCCAATTGGATCGCCGTCGGGTTGGACAAAGCCGCATGACTTCGGCTCGGCGGGAGCCTGATGAAGTTGAGATTTTATCGGGCATGTTTGAGGGTCGCACGACTGGTACAGCCTTGGCAATGCTGATTCGCAATACCAACGCCCGATCCAGCGATTACGATGCAATCAAACATTTATATCGACCTGGCCATGCTGACCATAGTTACGATGCTAAATATGGCTTCCGTGATTATCGTGGTGGTGGTCGTTCGAGCGCACGCGAAACCGCCGCGCGGGTTGCGGCTGGCGCAGTCGCCCGCCAAATCTTGGCCACAATGGGCATTAGCTTGGTGGCCTATACGCTGAGTTTAGGCCATCTCAAAGCCCAAATCATCGACGAAAACGAAATTGAAAATAACATTATGCGCTGCCCAGACCCCGCTGTGGCCGAGCAGATGATCGCCTATGTCGATCAAGCCCGCCGCGATTTGGATTCGCTGGGTGGCGTGGTTGAGGTGCGGGCACGTGGAGTTCCGGCTGGGCTAGGCGAGCCAGTGTTTGATAAACTTGATGCTTTGATTGGTCATGCCATGTTTAGTATTCCCGCAGTCAAAGCAGTCGAAATTGGCTCAGGCATCGAGGCAGGCAATGCCCGTGGTTCGCAAAATAACGATCCATTTATCCAGCGAGCAGATGGTAGCATTGGCACAAGCAGCAACCATGCTGGCGGGATTTTGGGTGGCATCAGCAGCAGCGAGGAGATTGTGGTGCGCCTGACGGCCAAACCACCAGCTTCAATCGCCCAAGAACAAACCACGGTCGATCAAGCGGGCGAACCTGCCACAATTGTGGTCAAAGGCCGCCACGACCCAACCGTCTTGCCGCGTTTAGTGCCAGTTGCCGAGGCGATGTTGGCCTTGGTGCTGGTCGATTGTGTCTTGCAACAACGTGCCGCCCGATTGTAGGCCTGAATGACAGACGATCCGTTAACCTCAAACCAAGCAGAATTAGCAGAGGCCGAGCCACGTCGGAGTAGCTCGGCCCCACCTCAATTACGTGCGGCGATCAGTCGGGCATTATCACGGCGCAAAGCTGAATTGCAAAGCCAAAGCGTTGCTGAGGAAACGGTAGCTGTTGAAATTGCGCCAACTATCGTTGCCGAGCCAGAGCCGCCGATGCCGCTACGGCAAGAGCGTTATCGGGTGGCGGCAAGTCGCGCATTAAGTCGTTTGCGGCCAAGCAGTGAAACTCCACAGATTGCTAATTCAACCAGCAACCGAGGCCGTGATCGCACTCGTACTCGGTTGCGCCCGCCAACCTTGCCTAACCAACCTTTGCCCAAACTGCCAACCGATCAACCGGTGCGGCGCGAATTGCCAGCCGCAGTTGTCGCAGCCTTGCAGCCCGATAGCCTGCCCGCACCAGAAATTCAGCGCCCGCCATTGTGGGTGGCCTTCGTGGCAGGCTTAGGTTGGACAGCGATGTTGCTATGGGTCTTTTTTGGCGGGCTTTCGCCGCAATCGGGCTTTGGAGTGCGTAGTTTGTTTGGCCTGGCAACTGTGGCGTTGGGCTTAACCACGTGGCTGCCAATGCAATGGGCCTTGCGTTTGCCAGCATTAACGTGGCGTGGCACGGTTGGTTGGGCCATCATTTTCTGGATCTTGGCTTTTGTGCCCGCACCAACTACCACGATTGCCGCAGGATTGCCCGATTTGCCGATCTACTTGATCTTTCTGAGTGGGGTATTTTTGGCTAGCAATGCCATGGTTTTGCCAATCGTCTATGTCTGGGGCATTCGGCGTTATCATAATCGGGCGCAGCGCTTTGATGTGCGGCGTTCGCATCGCCAAGCAGCCGAGGCTGGAATTTTTTGCAGTTTGTGTGTGCTTTTGGCAGCAATGAACATTTTCGAGCCAGTTACAGTGTTATTGTTAATCGCCATTTTGGTATTGAGCGAAATGGTGATTTTATCGTTACAGGCCAAATAGTCGGCTTGCATGGACGGATGGGAGTTGTTCTATGGCATATACCGTTGCAATTCTTGGAACTGGGCTGATTGGCGCGTCGCTGGGCTTAGCGTTGGGCACGGCTGATCCTGAGAGCGCTCCCTTGGGGCGGTGTAAGGTGATTGGCTACGATGGCAGTAGTCAACAATTGCGGATTGCTCGTGGTCGTTTGGCGATCGATGCTGAGGCCAAAACGGCTGCTGAAGCGGTCAAAGAGGCCGATATTGTGGTCTTGGCAACTCCGGTGCAAACCCTACCAGCCTTGATGCGCGAAATTGCCCCACATCTACGCTATAAAGCTTTAGTAACTGATGTTTGTAGTACCAAAGCCAGCGTTTTGCAGTGGGCCAGAGAATTATTGCCAACGACGGTGAGTTTTGTTGGTGGTCACCCCATGGCTGGCCGCGAAAAAAATGGCGCTGAGGCAGCTGAATTAGATTTGTTCAAAGGCGCAGTCTATTGTTTATGTCCGGCCTTGAATGCCACTGCCGAGGCCACCGATTTAGCGACAGCCTTTGTCGAAACAATTGGAGCCAAGCCTTACTATATCGACCCTGAAGAACACGATATTTATGTGGCTGGGATTAGCCATTTGCCATTTTTATTAGCCACCGCCCAAACCGAGGTGGTTACCCGTTCGCCCTCGTGGCGTGAGATGCAGATGGTCGCAGCCAGCGGCTTTCGCGATATCACGCGCTTGGCATCGGGCGATCCTGTGATGCATCGCGATATTTGTAGCACCAATCGGACAGCCCTCAAACATTGGGTCAACGAGTCAATTCGGGTTTTGGTCGAGATGCGGACAGCGCTTGAAGATGATCAGATCGACGAATTGCAACGCATGTTTGAACATGCCAAAACCATGCGTGACCAATGGCTGACCTTGCCGCAAAATCAACGCCCAGGCGAAGGTGATCAGCTCAATGATACTGATTTGGGTACAAGTTTAGGTCAACGCTTGTTTGGCAACCCCAGTGCTCTGTTGCGGGGTGGCAAGAAAAAATAGGTCGCAAGCCCTAGATCAAAAACTTGCTCAATTCAGCAAACTATGCTATACTCCGCCAAGTCTGATAAAGACAACCAGCGAAGGGGTGTAGGCTCAATGGTAAACCGCTGGTCTCCAAAACCGGATTTCAGGGTTCGAATCCCTGCGCCCCTGCCAAACGCTCCATCACGGAGCGTTTTTTGTTGCCAGATAGCTAGCCCCAAATCACCTAAATGGCCTATAGCACAGATGTTCAAATTCTGGTTGACATGCTATACTTTGCTGGTTGAACCGAGTTTTTGCAGCATGTTTGAGGGTCTACTATGTCAAAAATGACGATGTGGCAGCAATATCTGTCGATTAAGCAAAAATATGCCGATGTGATTCTGTTTTTCCGGCTAGGCGATTTTTACGAAACTTTCGGCGATGATGCCAAGTTGATTGCCGAGGTGCTTGATATTACCCTGACGGTGCGTGGCCTCAGCAGCGATGAAAATACGCCGATGGCGGGTGTGCCCTATCACGCCGCCGATAATTATATTGAGCAACTGGTCAGTCGGGGCTATCGCGTGGCAATCTGCGAACAAATGGATGAGATGGTGCACAAAACCTTGCAAAAACGTGAGGTTGTGCGGATTGTCACGCCAGGCACTCTGACCGAGCCAACCATGCTCCAAGCTGAACGCAATAGCTACCTTGCGGCAATTTTGGTTGATCGTGGCAATGTTGGTTTGGCGTATGCCGACCTAACCACCGGCGAGTTTTGTGCCACCGAATTGCGCGGCAACGAGGCTTTGAAGCAACTTGAAGGCGAATTAGCGCGTTTGGGTGCGGCTGAACTCTTGGTTTCCGATGCTCCTGAGTTGCGTCCAGCCGGCATGGAAATTGCCAAAAAGCAGTTAGCCCAAGATCTTGCACCAATGCGCAAGGCTGAACGCGAACGCTTGCTACCCCACGAACGCACCGCCAAAAAAGTTGAAGGTAATAACGAAAGCACGTGGGTTCAAGGCAATGTCACCCAATGGCCTAATTGGCATTGGGATGCCCGCACCGCTCGCGATGCCTTGCTCAATCAATTTAAAAGCCAATCGCTTGATGGCTTTGGCTTGGGCAATAAAGCCCTCGCAACCCGCGCCGCAGGAGCATTAATTCAATATTTGCATGAAACGCAGCGCGATAGTGTGGCCCAAGTTCGCAGCTTGCGGGTCTATGATACAACTCGTTTTATGTTTCTCGACCCCCAAACGCGGCGTAATTTGGAGCTAACCGAAGGTGCTGGTGGCCAACGCAAAGGCTCGTTGATTGCGGTGCTCGACCAAACCCGCACGCCGATGGGTGCACGCCTGTTACGCCAATGGATCTCACAACCGCTGATTGAGCTTGGCCCACTGACCGAGCGCCAACAAGCCGTCAGTTGTTTTGTTGAAGAAACCTTGGTCCGCGGCGAGTTACGGGCCTTATTCAAAGGGGTTGGCGATATCGAACGCACAATCAATCGGGTGGTGCAAGGCATTGCCACCCCGCGTGATTTAGTGCGATTGCGCGAAGCGCTGCGCCTAACTCCCGATATTTTGAGCCAAATCGAGCGTACAGGTTTGCGCTCAACCAGCCCAACCGAGGCTGCGCCAAGTGATGATGATCTGTTTGATGACGAGCCAACAAGCAATCAAATCGATGCTTGTGCCGATATTTGCGAATTACTCGAACAGGCGATTGCCGATGATCCGCCCGCCTTGCTTGGCACATGGGATAACGCCCGCAGCGACGAAAATGTGATTCGCAAGGGTCATGCTGCCGAAATTGATGCAATTGTTGAGGCTACTCGCGATGCCGCCCGTTGGATCAACGAACTTGAAGCCAAGGAACAGCAACGCACTGGCATCAAAACGCTCAAAGTCAGCTATAACAAAGTCTTTGGCTATTACATCGAGGTAACCAAGGCCAGCGGCGAAACCCGCATTCCCGATGATTACATTCGCAAACAAACCTTGGTCAATGCCGAGCGCTATATCACGCCAGAACTCAAAGAATATGAATCGCTGATTTTGAATGCCTCAGAAGCCTTGAACGAAAAAGAGCGCCAAGCATTTCGCCTGATTTTGCGCCATTTGGCCAACGCTGGCAATCGTTTGCTCGATTTAGCGCGAGCAATCGCCGAGTTTGATGTCTATAGCACCTTGGCCGAGGTGGCGGTGCGTCAGCGTTTTGTGCGGCCAACCTTGCGCCTCGACGATGTATTTGTGATTCAAGGCGGGCGACATCCTGTGGTTGAGCACAATTTGAACGAGCCATTTACCCCGAATGATGCTCATTTTGATGCTGACCATCAGATTATTGTGCTGACTGGACCAAACATGTCGGGCAAAAGCACCTTTTTGCGCCAAGTGGCTTTGATTGGCTTAATGGCCCAAATCGGCTCGTTTGTGCCCGCTGATTATGCCGAAATTGGCCTACTCGACCGAATTTTCACGCGGATTGGGGCACAAGACGATATTGCTACCGGCCAATCGACCTTTATGGTTGAAATGATCGAGACCGCCAATATTTTACATAATGGGTCACCACGATCGCTGATTATTCTCGATGAAATTGGCCGTGGCACCAGCACCTACGACGGGCTTTCGATTGCCCGCGCTGTGGTCGAATATATTCATAATCAGCCGCGCTTACGAGCCAAAACCCTGTTTGCAACCCACTACCACGAACTGACCGAGCTGGCTAACATCTTGCCACGGGTGCATAATTGGACGTTGGCGGTGGCCGAAGAAGGCGATCATGTAGTGTTTTTGCGCAAAGTGATCGAGGGTGCGGCTGATCGCTCATATGGAATTCATGTGGCTCAAATGGCGGGCTTGCCCCCAGCCGTGATTAAACGTGCTACCGAAGTGCTGAGCGAGCTTGAAGGTAAGGGTGATCGGGAGCAGCGCCGCGAGGCCATGCGTCGCATGAACGCAGCAGGCAGTTCGGCTGTGCCCCAAATGTCGCTATTTGCGAGCAACGAGCCAAATCCAGCGGTTGAGCTATTGCGCGAAATGGATGTAACCCAACTAACCCCAATCGAAGCCCTAACCAAACTTTACGAATTACAACGTTTGGCTAAAGTGGAGTGAGGCTATAGGCGATTGGCTGATCAGTAAATGGCATGCCCTCACCCCCTCTCCCGCACGCGAGGCGGGGGGGAACCATCCCATCATGAAAATTGGAATGCCCCTCGCCCCGCCGTAGTAGGAGAGAGGTCGGGGAGTATCTTGCGAACCACGAAACCAGCCTTAGCGCTCTTCGCGTTCTTCGTGGTTACAACTCTTCGTGCTCTTCGTGGATCAAAACTTGTGCTGCTCGTAGGCTACCATTCACAGTTAGGCCATGATAGGATAAGCCTGTGTTGCTAGCCGAGGAGCCGCCCCATGAGCCAACCAAACATCCTCACCCTCGAATGTACCGCTGCCGCCGCTGATTCGCCCGATCTAGCCCAATGGACGTTGCGACTCAATCAATTGACTGCCAGTGGCCTGTTGCCTGCGCTGCCAACCAAAGAGCAACGCGCCGATTTTCAATGGTATTTTGAGCGCTATTTAGATTGGCCGTTTTTGGAGTTTCGCGAACGCGCCATGCGGGTTGAAGCCGAGTTAGCGACAGTTGGCAAGGCACTCTTTGCCGCAATTTTTGAATCAAGCGCCAACGCTGCCAAAATCTATGCTGAATGGATGCAGGTTGATGCTGGTGTGCCAACCTTGCAAATTTTAAGCCTGATTCCCGCCGTGCTGAGCGTGCCATGGGAGTTGCTGCACGATGATTTTGGCTTTTTGAACCAACGGCGGATCAATCCAGTCGCGATCTATCGCACCGTTTCCAGCGTTCGCTCAAAAATTGTAGCCCAGCAATTTGCCATGCCGTTGCGGGTGCTGGTGGTTGTGGCACGGCCTGATGATCAAAATTTTCTCGATCCGCGCAGCTCAGCCCAAACCATTTTTGGCCAGTTACAGCAATTAGAAAACGATCAAAAACTCAAGCCTGGCATGATCGAGCTGGAGTTTTTGCGCCCGCCAACCTACGATCAATTGGCGCGTCGCCTGCAAGATGCCACAAAACCTGTACATATATTGCATTTCGATGGCCACGGCGGCTTTCCCAAAATCCAGCCAACCAGCACGCTCTATAAATCGGCCAACGTGCCACAAGGGGTTTTATCGTTCGAAAAAGCCGATTATCAGGTTGATACGGTTGAGGCTCGCCGCTTTGCCGAATTGTTGAACGGCGCTGGCGTGCGTTTGGTCTTGTTGGATGCCTGCCAAACCAGCGTGATGGATACCAGCGCCAGCGACGATGCCGAGTATCAACGCCAACAGGCTTTGAGCAGCGTGGCAACCCAGTTGTTGACAGCGGGCGTGCCTGCGGTGGTAGCGATGAGCGCCAGCGTGATTGTGCCGACCACGGCGCTCTTTTTTGGCGAATTGTATGGCCTGATCGCCGAGGGCCAATCTGTGCCCGTGGCGTTGGAGCGAGCACGCCAAGCCTTGCAAAGCCAGCCCGTGCGCCTATACCTCGCCCGTAACGCCGAACAAGAACCTGATCCAATTAGCTTGGCCGATTGGTGGTTGCCGCATTTTTATCAGCAAGCAGCGATCAATCTCACCCCAACCGGCAAGCCAGCGCGATCCAAGCCGACCAAGCTTTCGGGCTTCATCGAAAACCCACATCAACGCCCATTTGTTGGCCGCGCCAAGGAGCTATTGCAGCTTGAACGGGCTTTGCTCAAGGGCAAAATTGCCCTGCTGCATGGCTTTGGTGGCATTGGCAAAACCCGCCTTGCCAGCGAAGCCGCCGCCTGGCTGACCCAAACCAAGCTCTATCAAGGCGCATTGCTGCTCTCGTTTGAACATGGCGGCAACCAAATTGCCCTGCTCAGTGCAATTGCCCGCCATTATGAGTTGCCCGAAACCGATTCGCACGATTTGCAGGCAGCATTAAAGCGCTTCAAGCCACACCTACACAACAAGCCATTGCTAATTATCGCTGATAATTTGGAGAGCATTTTGCCCAACGCGGGTAATGTTGAGCTGAATGTGTTGGAAGCCCAAGAACGCCAAGCCTTGTGGGATTGTGTGCTAGGCTTGCGGCAAGCAGGCGCAGGCATCATTTTGACCTGCCGCGATTATGATTTGCGTGATAGCCGCTTGCAGCAAGGCCAATACACCAGCGTGATTGCCATGCGCGGCTTGGATACCCCCTCGGCTTACAGCTTTGCCACAGCCTTGCTCGATGATTTGGCGATTGATCGGCGGCGTGCGCCAAAATTACAACTAAGCAGCCTGTTGGCGCGGCTCGATCATCACCCCTTGGCCATGGGCTTGACTCTACGCGCCTTGCGCGACCCAGCCTTGAGTATCGAGCAACTGCTGAGCGACTATAGCAGTGCCTTGCTGCAATACACTGATGAAACCAGCCCCAACCAACGCCATAGCTCACTCGAAGCCTCGCTTAACTACTCGCTGCAACGCCTCAGCCCTGAACAGCGCGAGTGGCTGGCTAAGCTCGCACCATTTGAAGGCGGTGCAAGTGAAGATGATCTTTTGGTGATCACCGAGATTCCTGCCGAGCAATGGGCGCAACTCCGTGCCTCCTTAGAGCATGCGGCATTAATTGTGCCTGTAGCAATTCCAGGTTTCGAAGCACCATTTTTGCGTTTTCACCCTACCCTCACACCCTATTTACGCCAGCAGCACCCCGCTAGCACCGAGCTAGAGCAACGCTTTGCCGTGCGTTATTATGGGTTATCAGGCTATTGTTATCAGCAAGATCGCCAAAACCCGCAAGCAGTTCGCGCCTTGGTACGCTATGAACTGCCCAACCTACAACGGGCAATCCAAGGCTTATTGCGCTTCAAGGAGATTCCTGCGGCGGTGAATATGTCTGATAACCTAAATAAGTTTTACAATAATTTTGGCATGCAACGCGAGCGCAATCTGCTTAATCGGCAAATTGCTCCGTATATTTCTTCTAGTGAACAGCTTTCGGAAGCCGAATATTTGTATGAAAGTGAGCTTGGTGAGGTTGAATATAGCCAAGGTCATTATGAGTTAGCACTTAAACGTTTTCAGCAGTTACTAGCACGGATTGAGCAACAATTACCCGATCAACTGCTTAACTTTCAGCATTGCATAACCCTTACCCACATTGGGCGATGTTTGCAGCGAATGGGGCAATCTACTCAATCGCAGCGAACTTATGAACAAGCCTTAGCGGTGATTGAGCAATTGCTCAATCACCGCTTGGATGATCGAGACTACCTCAAACAACAAGCGCTGCTAATAACAGCGCTTGCTGATTGCCACACCGATCAAGGCCAATTTGCCCAAGCCAAAAGCTCCTATGAGCAAGCGCTAGAAATCAAAAAAACCATTGACGATCGGAGGGGTCAAGCGGTAAGTTTAGGCCAACTTGGGCTGTTAGCGCTACGCCAACGTCAGTATGCTGAGGCCACTCAAAAATACAATGCAGCGCTAGCAATCTATCAGCAGTTGAACGAGCCTAGTATCGTAGCTTCTATCTATCATCAACTTGGCAGAGTTGCCGAAAAGCAAAAGAACTGGACTATAGCAGAGAATTACTATCGCCAGAGTCTTACAATCAAAGAAGGTTTACACAATAACATTGGAGTCGCAGAAACATGTAATCAACTAGCACTTTTGGCAAAAAGTGCTGGTAGATCTATTGAGGCAGAGGGCTGGTTTAAACGGGCTTTACAAAATCCTGATTTACCAGTGTTAAATCGCGCCAAATGGCTCAATAATCTTGCCGATCTCCTTGCCGACCAAATTCAAGCGGGGACTTGGTCGCAGAGCCGCTTGGCTGAAGCTCAAAACTATGCAGAACAAGCACTAAATATTCTTAAAGGGGTTGATCCCGCACAAGCTTCTTTATGGTTACCGCTTAATATTCTTGCCAACTTAGCCGATCCAGCAGGCCAAGCAGCAGAGTATTGCCAGCAAGCCCGCATTGCCTATGCCGCCCATGCCGCCAATCGCTGGCATATCGATCAACAATTTGGAGATTTGATCGCGGCGATTGTCACTGCAACTCAAGGCAATCAAGAAGTACGCACAGCAGTCGAGCAAACCTTACCGCAATTAGAAGCAAATGGTTGGAAGATCAGCAAGGCTATTCAGCGCATCTGGGCAGGCGAGCGCGATTGGCATGGGTTGTGTGCCGAGCTTGATAATCAAGATTCATTGTTGATCTTACGGGTGCTTGAGGAGCTTGAAGCCAATTCAGAAGGCAAAAGTCAAAAGGATAAGGGGTAATTTAACCGCGAAGAACGCTAAGGACGCGAATGTTAGGTTTCGTGGTTCGCAAAAAACTACATGCCCTCACCCCCGACCCCTCTCCCACTGCGGCGGGCGAGGGGCGTTCCAATTTTCATGGTGGGCTGGTTCCCCCTCGCCTCGCCTGCGGGAGAGGGGGTTAGGGGGTGAGGGCATGACCTACGCTTGTGGGCCGGCGTTTACCACGGTTTCGCCAGCGCGTTCGGCGTATTGCTCGAAGTTCTTGCGGAAGCGGGCGGCCAAGTCATCGGCAACCCGATCGTATTCGCTGGCATCGGCCCAAGTTTGGCGGGGTTGCAGCACACTGTTATCAACGCCTTCGATTGCCACAGGCACATCGAGATTGAAACGCTCATCGTGCCACATTTCCACAGCATCGAGTTTGCCAGCCAAGGCGGCATGCACCATCGTGCGGGTATCGCGCAAACTCATGCGCTTGCCAACCCCGAACGAACCACCAGTCCAGCCAGTGTTGACCAAAAATACACGGACTTTGTGTTCGCGCATTTTTTGGCCAAGCAAATCGGCATACACAGTTGGGTGCAAAGGCATAAACGGTGCGCCAAAGCAGGTGCTAAACGTTGCTTGTGGCTCTGAGCCAACGCCCGTTTCGGTGCCAGCCAGCTTGGCGGTATAGCCCGACAAGAAGTGATACATCGCTTGTTCAGGGCTGAGTTTGGCGATTGGCGGCAAAACTCCAAAGGCATCAGCGGTCAAGAAGATGATCGTTTCTGGTTGGCCGCCCATACCCGTTTCGCTGACGTTGGGAATGTATTCCAAGGGATAGGCAGCGCGGGTGTTTTCGGTCAACGACGCATCATCATAATTGGGATCGCGGCTATCGCTGAGCACCACGTTTTCGAGCACCGCCCCATAGCGAATTGCGTCGAAAATTTCTGGCTCCGATTCGCGGCGCAAGCGAATACACTTGGCATAGCAGCCGCCTTCAAAGTTGAACACGCCGTTGGCGCTCCAACCATGCTCATCATCGCCAATCAAAATCCGTTCGGGGTCGGCTGAGAGCGTGGTTTTGCCCGTGCCCGAAAGCCCGAAGAACAAGGCTACATCGCCCTTGCTGCCAATGTTGGCTGAACAGTGCATTGGCATCACGCCTTGGCTTGGCAGCACCATGTTCAATACCGTAAAGATCGATTTCTTGATCTCGCCAGCGTATTCAGTACCGACAATCAAAATCAATTTTTCATCGAGATTGATCATGGCGGCAACTTCTGAGCGCGAGCCATCAACCGCTGGATCAAGCTTCAAACTTGGCAAGTTGAGCACCGTCCATTGCGGTTGTTGATCGCTGCTGATCGCATCGCGGAACAATTGCTTAGCGAACAAGTTATGCCAAGCATACTCGGTCACCACGCGAATTGGCAACGCATACGCTGGATCAGCCCCAGCGCTAGCATCTAAAACAAACATCTCACGTTCGGCCATGTGTGCCAACGCCTTGGCCTTGATCGTGGCATAGGTTTCGGGCTTCATAGCTTTATGGAATTTCGTCCAGTGCATTGACGCGGCTGCTGGTGTTTCCACCACAAACTTATCATCTGCAGAACGACCCGTGCGTGCGCCCGTGGTGGCAACGACAGCCCCAGTAGCCGATAAAACGGCTTCGCCCCGTTTGAGAGCAGCTTCCACCAATTGCGGCACCGTTAAGTTGCGATAGGCTTGCTTGACATGTAAATTAGCGCCTACAGTGTCGCCTTCACTTAATACGGCTCGTTCGGTCATGAGATGGCTCCTTTAGATAAAGAGAAATAAAAATAAGCTGCCGTAGCGGCTACAACCAGCACAAGCGCGTTCAACTTGCGCTTGGTGAGCCAGCTAGCGTAGCAGCTACAACACCGATACATCGTTAATCGAGAGGCCAAAGCGGCTACCAAGAAACTCAGCAGCACGGCGGCACATTACCATTCGTGAAAGAAAAATCTCAAAATAATCCATCACCGAGGCCATCTCGGTGTCGATGGTTAATTGCAGTGTAACACGGCGTTGCTCAGTATCAACCCGTAAAAATGATTTGGTCGCGGCGTAATTAACTCGATCATGAATATCAAAGGTGGTGGGATCGCTGTTTTGCACCCGCGAACGATGCACATCAGATTTATCGGCCAAAATCAGTGCCGCTGCCACGGTTGAAACCGCATGGCCGCGTTCTTCCTCGTGATTACCAATCGCGCCCATAATCGTGATGATCTCGTCGATTGGCATATCGAGGCTGCTCAAAATATCTTTGGCCAAAATCGCCCCAGTTTGGCCATGATCATTGCGATTGATGCTATTGCCAATGTCGTGCAACACGCCCGCAATTTCGGCCAGCTCAATCTCGCGAGCCGAAAACTTTAGGCGGCGCAACACATTTGCCCCAATATGGCCAACTAAAGATGCATGGCGACGGCCATGCTCAGTATAGCCAATCAACTTAAGCTGATTATTGGCAGCATCAAGGTAGGCATAGGTATGGGGATGATTGCGCACTTGGGTAATTGTCACACGGCGGGGATCAGCCTTGGCTAATTCGCTGGCTGGAGCCTGGACAGGTTGGCTAGTTAATTCGGCGACCATTGCCTCACGTTGGGCAACCGCAGCCTCAATTTTAGGAGCAACAACATCGCGCATACGGTCTTTCGTATCAAGCGAAAGCGTATCCGCTGTATGGCTTAGCTTCTCGACTTCATCGGCGAGCCGCGCATCATCGCGCATTTCCATAGAGAACCTCGCTGAAGCAACAACAGTAGCTCAGGGCTAATCAGTTCATTACTTCAATGAATGGGCCAGCAATCACTGCCAGCTTGCATAAACGTCAATTGCCAATGTGATCATTCAACGTTGAATAATCATTAGTCCCCCTCATCCCAACCCCTCTCCCACTGCGGCGAGCGAGGGGCGTTTGGCTTGGTGGTTCCCCCTCGCCTCGCATGCGGGCGAAGGGCTTTTGGTTGGTGGTTCCCCCTCGCCTGCTCGGCGGGAGAGGGGGTGAGGGCATGAGACACGCATCCCCAACCCCAACAACCGACCCCTAATTTATATCACTCCCCGACAAACTTTCGCGGAGAATTTCGAGATTTTCTAGGGCAAGACCTGTGCCGATGGCCACGCAGTTGGCGGGCTGGTCGGCAACGTAACAGGGTACACCCGTAACCTCAGTCAACAATTCGTTGATCCGGCGCAGCATCGAGCCACCGCCAGTCATCACCATCCCCTTATCAATAATATCCGATGATAATTCGGGGGGCGTTTCGACCAAGACCGAGCGCACCGCACTGATAATCGCCTCAAGTGGCTCTTGGATAGCATCGGTAATTTCGTTGGAATCGACCTCGATCGTGCGTGGCAAGCCAGCAACTTGGTCGCGACCGCGCACTTGCATGGTCAATGGACGATCGAGCGGCAAGGCTGAACCAATTTCAATTTTAATACTTTCAGCCGTGCGTTCGCCGATCATCATATTATATTTACGTTTGATATAGGCGGCGATGGCTTCATCGAACTTATTGCCACCAACCCGTACCGAATTGCTCACCACAATATCGTTGAGCGAAATCACGGCAACTTCAGTTGTACCACCACCAATATCAATAATCAAGTTGCCAGATGGTTGAGCCACCGGAATATTCGCGCCAATCGCAGCAGCAAGTGGCTCACGAATCAAATAGGCGCGGCGTGCGCCAGCTTTACGAGCGGCATCACGTACAGCCCGCATCTCGACGGTGGTTACCCCAGCCGGAATACAAATCATCACATCGGGCTTGCCAAAGCCACGGGTTTTATCGATAAAGTGCTCCAACATCGCCTTGGTGGTTTCATAATCGGCGATCACCCCGTTGAGCATTGGGCGAATCACCTCAACGCTTTCGGGTTCACGGCCAAGCATCGCCAGGGCATCAGTGCCAACTGCGCGAATCTTATTGGTTTTGCGCGAGAGCGCCACCACTGACGGCTCGGACAAGACAATTCCTTTGCCCTTGATGTAGACAAGCACATTTGCCGTGCCTAGGTCAATCCCAATTTTTCGTGCCATACCTTAATTATTCCAAACGCATAAAGAACACCAACCGATCATCACAGGTTTAAAGGCCATGGATAATAGCTGATGTTCTTTACACTCATGCTACCTACTATTGACGGTTGCGGCGCAATTTCGCAACTTGCAAACGAACTGTGGCGCGGCGCAAGGCAATCTCGGCCCGAGCAAGATCCTCGGTGCTTTGACGATCGCGCATAGCTTGTTCGGCTTGCAAGCGAGCTTGTTCGGCGCGGGTTTCATCGATTTCATCAGCGCGTTCAGCGGTATCGGCCAAAATCGTCACGCGATTTGGCAAGACTTCCATGAAGCCACCGCTGATAGCGTAGGGCATGCTAACACCATTTTTCACATAGTGCAATTCGCCTGGTTGCAACACCGTCAGCAATGGCTCGTGGCGAGGCAAAATCCCCACCCGACCCTCGACTGAAGGCGCACTGACCATATCGACTTCTTCGGAAAGAACCACGCGCTCAGCGGTGACGATTTCCAATTGGATTGGCATACACATCCTCACAGCGATTATAGACAATGCGCCGGAATGGGGCGGGGACTAATGCCCGTTCCAGCCGGCGCAGGGTCAGATAATCATTGATCGATTATTGCTTTGACGCATCGTAAGCGGCTACCACATCGTCGATGCCACCCTTCATAAAGAAGAAGCTTTCGGGAATGTGGTCGAACTCGCCTGCTAAGACGCGGGCAAAGCTCTTGACGGTATCGCCAACCGCGACATACTTGCCTGGAATGTTGGTAAACACTTCAGCCACGCCGAATGGTTGTGAGAAGAAGCGTTCGAGCTTGCGGGCGCGTGAAACTGTCAATTTGTCGTCGTCTGACAATTCTTCGACACCCAAAATTGCAATAATATCTTGCAAGTCTTTGTAGCGTTGCAACATCCGTTGAACTTCGGTCGCGACGCGGTAGTGTTCTTCGCCCACAATGTTGGGGTCGAGAATCCGGCTGGTTGAAGCCAGTGGGTCCACCGCAGGATAGATACCTTTTTCTGAGATCGAGCGTTCCAGCGAAATCGTTGCATCCAAGTGAGCAAAGGTTGTCGCTGGAGCTGGGTCGGTGTAGTCGTCAGCAGGCACGTAGACGGCTTGCAACGAGGTAATCGAGCCAGTCTTGGTCGAAGTGATGCGTTCTTGCAATTCACCCATCTCGGTACCCAAGGTTGGTTGGTAACCCACCTGTGAAGGCATCCGGCCCAAGAGCGCCGATACTTCCGAACCTGCTTGGGTAAAGCGGAAGATGTTATCGACGAACAAGAGTACGTCGCGGCCTTCTTCGCGGAAGTATTCAGCCATGGTCAAGGCTGAAAGCGCCACCCGCAAGCGTGCTCCTGGTGGTTCGTTCATTTGACCGAACACCATCACCGTTTTATCGAACACGGTTTGGTCGGTGCCAGGAATCTTTGAATCCTTCATTTCGTGGATCAAGTCGTTACCTTCGCGTGAGCGCTCGCCTACGCCTGCGAACACCGAGTAACCGGATTGTTCTTTAGCGATATTCGAGATCAACTCTTGGATAATAACGGTCTTGCCCACACCTGCGCCACCGAACACCCCAGTTTTACCACCCTTGGTGAAGGGCGCGATCAAGTCGATAACCTTGATGCCGGTTTCGAACAACTCGGCGCGGTTTGACTGTTCTTCAAAGGTTGGGGCTGGGCGGTGAATTGGCATGGTTTTGGTAGTACCAACCGCGCCTTCACCGTCGATTGGCCGACCTTGAACGTCGAACACCCGACCCAAGGTTTCGGGGCCGACTGGCACGCTGATTGGTGCGCCAGTGTCGATTACGTCCATCCCACGGACAAGGCCGTCGGTGGTGGACATAGCGACCGCGCGAACCACGCTATCACCCAACTGCTGTTGGACTTCGCAGATCAGCGATGAGCGGCCTTCGCCCAAGGGAATTTCCAACGCGTTATAAATTTGTGGCAGGCCATCGGCAGGAAATTCTGCGTCGATAACCACGCCAGTAATTTGTAAAATTTTTCCAGTTGCCATGGAATTCTCCAAATGGTCAACAATCACTAGCAAATACTAGCTGATTATTGGTTGAGCGCTGTTGCACCAGCGGCGATTTCGCTAATCTCAGTGGTGATAGCTGCTTGACGGGCCTTGTTATAGGTCAAGGTCAGGTCGCGCACCAACTCTTTGGCATTGTCATTGGCATTGCGCATAGCCATCATCCGAGCCGAATGTTCACTTGCAATTGATTCAAGGATGGCTTGGTAAAGCTGCACTTCAATAAAGCGTGGCAATAATTGGTCAAGCACATCTTCTTGGCTTGGTTCGTATGAGTAATCGACTTTGGTTGCGCCAGCGTTGCCTGGGGCTTCAACTGGCAAGAAACGGCGCAATTTTGGCCGTTGCACCAACGTGTTTACGAACTCGGCACAAAGCAAGTAGACTTCATCATAATCGTAGTTGCCACTTGCATCGGGGCTGTAGCCATTGATGGCGGTCGTGGCTGCGGGCAAAACATCCACCAGTGGAGGAGCATCGCCCAAGCCAATGATTTCAGAATCGAGTTTTTGACCAACCCGTAAAATGAAATCGCGACCTTTTTTGCCGATAGCAATGACTGAAACACTACGACCTTGGCTTTTTTGATCTGTGATAAAGCGAGCCGCTGCACGCGTCAAGTTTGAATTAAGCGCACCGCACAGCCCACGGTCGGGCGTGATCAAAATCAACGCAACACGAGTTACTGTGGGATGCGGCTGCAACAACGGGTGTTTCGTGCCGCCACCCATCGACCGTAACGTCAACTCGCCCATTACATCGTAAAGGCGGTCGGCATAGGGACGGGTTGCAAGCACGTTTCGTTGAGCGCGACGCATCTTCGAGGCCGACACTAGCTCCATCGCTTTGGTGATTTTGCCAGTGTTCTTAACACTCTTGATCCGCCGCCGAATTTCTCGTGCTGAAGCCATAAAATCCTCGTAAAGAAAGAGATTGAGGCGAGGGTGGGATCAAGGTAACTGACCCCTGACCCCCAGCCCCCAACCTCTATCTATTTATAACTCGCCGTTTGCTTGAATTCGGTCACGGCCTTGCGCAAGCTGGCGATGGTTGCTTCACTCAAGACTTTTTCGCTAGCGATCGCGCGGCCAACCTCAGCATAGCTGCTGTGGATAAACTGCCAGAAATCGCGCTTGAAGTCGTTGATCCGAGCAACTGGAACATCATCCAAGAAGCCGTTGCCAGCAACCCACAGAATAATCACTTGGTCTTCCAAAGCGATTGGTTGGTATTGTGGTTGCTTGAGCAATTCTGAAAGGCGTTGACCGCGTTCGATTTGGGCCTTGGTGCCTGCATCCAAATCAGAAGCAAACATCGCAAAGGCTGCCAATTCGCGGAACTGCGCCAATTCGAGCTTCATCTTACCAGCAACGGTCTTCATGGCTTTGGTTTGGGCCGATGAACCTACGCGGCTCACCGAGATACCAACGTTCAAAGCTGGGCGTTGGCCAGCATAGAACAAGTCCGATTCCAAGAAGATTTGACCGTCGGTGATCGAAATCACGTTGGTCGGAATGTAGGCTGAAACGTCGTTAGCTTGGGTTTCGATGATTGGCAAGGCCGTAATCGAACCACCGCCATTGACTTCGCTCAAACGGGCAGCGCGTTCCAACAAGCGTGAGTGCAAGTAGAACACGTCGCCAGGGTAGGCTTCGCGGCCTGGAGGGCGGCGCAGCAACAACGACACTTGGCGATAAGCCACAGCGTGCTTCGACAAATCGTCATAGATGATCAAGGCATCTTTGACCAAGTTGCCATCGACCGTTACGCCGACTTCCATCACTTCTTCAGCGATGGCACAGCCTGAGTACGGTGCGATATATTGCAATGCTGCTGATTCTGAAGCTGAAGCATTGACCACGATGGTGTAATCCATCGCGCCATTTTGCTCAAGCGTAGTGATGGTTTGAGCCACTTTCGAGCGCTTTTGGCCGATTGCGACATACACACAAACCATACCTTGACCGCGTTGGTTGATGATCGTATCGATCGCGATCGCGGTCTTACCAGTTTGGCGGTCGCCGATGATCAACTCACGTTGACCACGCCCGATTGGAATCAGTGCGTCGATCGCCAAGATCCCAGTTTGCACTGGTTGGCTCACCGATTTACGCTCGATCACACCCGGGGCGATCCGTTCGACTTCGCGGGTTTTGCTGGCGCTGATTGGGCCTTTGCCATCGAGTGGGCGGCCCAGTGGGTCAACGACACGGCCAAGCAACTCTTGACCAACTGGCACTGAAATAATCTTGCCAGTTGAGCGTACCAAGTCGCCTTCTTCAATTTCGAGATAATCGCCCAAAATAACGGCAGCGACGTTATCTTTTTCCAAGTTCAGCGCGATGCCCATGACGGTTTCGCCTGACTTCGTTTGCTTGAATTCAAGCAACTCCGAAGCCATAACATCGCGCAGACCTGAGATCCGCGCCACGCCGTCGCCAACACTGGCAACCGTCCCGACGTTGACCGCAGTTGGGTCTCCGCCGACAGGTTGCTGGATGCTGGCTTTAAGACGACTAAGAATATCTTCTGCTGTTACAGCCATTGTTTGCCTCTATGATCGAAGTATGAAGGATGAAGCGGCAGCCTCATCACTCCTCACAGTTATCCGGCCATCATATTGCGTTGGACTGCGTTGAGGCGTTGGCGGAGAGTTGAATCAAGCACCTTATCGCCGACACGCACCAACAAGCCGCCCAGAATTTCTGGATCGACTTTGTAGGCGATATCAAGCAATGCGCCATAACGAGCCTTGAGATCTTTTTCGATCTTAGTTCGTTGTTCAGCGCTAAGTTCAACGGCGCTTGTAACTTCTGCCGCGGTTGGGCCGCCCGAACGCGCCAACTGCACCAACTCATCCAGCACGGCGGGCAAGAGTTGCTCTTGGCCTTCGGCTGTGAGCGCTGCAACTAATGAATCATAGACAGCGCGGGCGTAGCTTGCGGGTTCGCGGCTGCTCATTAGTTCAGCCTCCCAAGTTGGTCAATTGATTTATTGATCAACTCGTCATGACCTTTGGTTTGCAGTTCGCGGCCAAGCACATTGCTGGCGGTTTCGGTCACCAAAGAAGCCAATTGGCCTTGCAAGCCGCGCAACACTTGTTGGCGTTCTTGCTCGACTTTACCACGAGCTTCTTCTTCGATCTTGGCAGCGTTATTGCGAGCAACAACCAACAACTCGGCTTCTTGGGCACGAGCGCGTTCTTGGGCTTGGCTGATGATGGTTTGACCTTCGCGGCGAGCTTCTTGCAGCTTCGCTTCGTAGTCGGCATCAACCCGAGCCAATTGTTGCTTGACTTTTTCGGCGTTATCTAAGCTCTCGCGAATCCGCTCTGAGCGGGCTTGCAAGGCATTCAAAACTGGTTTGTAAAGAAATGTATTGAGCAAGAATGCCAACAAGCAGAAGTTGACAATTTGCGAGATAAGGAGCGGGAGATCAACCCCAAGCTTATCCATGTAAGTCCCCCTTGGGAGATGGCGCTGCGCAGCGGCGAAACGCCATCAACGAATGTCAGCGGTAGCGTTTGTGTGGTGCTTAGAGCACGCCGAACCCGATTAGCAGCGAGATAACCAAACCGAAGATTGCCAAACCTTCAGTCAAGGCGATACCAACGAACATGTTGGTACGAATCGAGCCTTCAGTTTCTGGGTTGCGGGCAATAGCTTGCAATGCACCAGCAACCAACAAACCTACGCCGATACCAGGGCCAATTGCTGCTAAACCGATTGCGAGAGCCGCAGCCAACAAACGTGCACCTGTATCCGTCATGAGCGTTATCCTCCAAAAGAACTTAATCTGTATCAAAGAACGTTTTTATGCGATCAAATGGCGATCAAGCGATTAGTGGGCGTGTTCTTCGTGGCCATGATCGCCGTGCGATTCAGCAGCCATATCGATAAACGCCATGGTCAGCATTGCAAACACGAAGGCTTGAACCAAGCCCACGAACAATTCCAAGCCATAGAATGGCAATGAAAGCAAGGCTGGGAACAGGAACGCCATCACCAAGAGCACCACTTCGCCGGCAAAGATGTTGCCGAAAAGCCGGAAGGTAAACGAGATGATGCGAGCGAATTCTGAAACGAGTTCGATAATCCCGACGAAGAACTGAATTGGTCCTTGGTTGAAGATAAAGAACTTGCCCAAGTAGCCAAAGCCTTGCTTGCGGAAGCCCCAGAATTCGGTGACGACGAATGAGATCAAGGCCAAAGCCAAGGTCATATTCAAGTCAGCGCTCCCTGGGCGCAAGAAGGGGTGGAACAAAGGCGTGATTTTGCCAGCGTGGTCGAGTTCGGCTGAGACTGCCTTGTATTGGGCAATTTGCTCAGGCGTTTCCAAGGTTGCTGGCAAGACGATGCCTTGGGCTGAAGCTTCAGCCCGCACCAAGGTATCAGCAGTTCCAGCACACTTGTTGGTGTAATCTGACCAAACTTTTTGAGCACCGATGACTTTTTCGCTTGGGCCAGCACCAGCTACCGGAGTATGGCCGTGCATCACTTCTAATTCTGATTCAGCAAAACAAACCCCAAGTGAACCAACACCGGGGACCAAGCCGAACCAGTTTGAAGGCAAGACCAAGAAGAAGATGGTTGCAACCACGACAAAGAAGCGGGCTACATATTTCGGGCTAACCCCTTGCATGGTGTTGTATAGAACTTCAACACCATATTCCAAGGCATTTTGCAAGCCCTTGGGGTGCTTCAAGGCTTCGTCGTTGCCACTGCGCAATTTTGCAGTAGCTGCCAACGAGAGCACAACAAGCAAAATCATCACAACCCATGTTAACAACAAGGAGTTTGTGACGTTGTATGATCCTATGTGGAAAACTTCCTCAGCGCGAACCGACACCAGTGGCTTCCCCACAGGCAGGAATATGCGCAGTAGAATCCCCACAACGAGGACAATACCGACAGGAATCCATATGTTTCGTTTAGTGGACAAGGCGATCCCTCCGCGTTTATAGCCCAACCATGCGGCATTCTGTCGGTCATGCACAACGGTGGGCAACGAAATCTTTAGACGACTGTGGGATTTTGTGCTTTTTTGCACATTCTCAAGTATAAAGGATGCATATGCTCTTGTCAAACTTGTTAACATTAGTCAAGAATGGCCTGAATCCCTTTGCAACGGGCAGAAATCATTGCAATGCCATGGTTGCAAGCATGAATTTTTGATCAATTTGCCATGAATTTGGCTGGCTTTGTGCTGATTGTCACAAAAACCTCTCAACAATCTTGCTGGGGTTTGGCAAGGATGGATTAGCACATTGATCCACGAAGGACCCGCAGAGCACGAAGGTTGTAACCACGAAGATCGCGAAGATCGCGAAGGTTTCTTAGTCCAAAACCAATAGCTTAGTGCCAGGCCTTTCATCCTTCATCCCTTCAAAGGCTTGCTATTTGTTACAAATTATTAAAAAGCTAAAATTTCCTAAAGATTTTTGCTTGACAAGCCTAAATCGCTTGTGTATACTTCGTCCAACAAACGAACGAACCAAAAGTACCAGCCCAAATCGGGACATTTGCCTAATCGTACTCAACAACGCTCCACAACATCACAACTTAGTACGACGGTATTTTTCTAGGGCTAAAACTTTGTTCGATCTATAAACAAATTGATAGTGGCTCGATGAATCATCGTTGATTCATTCCCCGTAGGTGCTGTGTCGTTTCAACAATCCTAGGCCTGAAGCTGGCACGGCAGATTTAACATATCGATCAACCGTTCACGCCCCAAAGGAGGGACGTTTATGTCACGGACCACTCGCGCAATGGCGCGGCTGACACTGTTCGTCTTGGTTGTGATCATCTTCTCGGTTGGCTTTTTTGGAACCGCTCCACGGGCAACGCAAGCCCAAACTACTCCACGCACGGCCTTCGTCCATTTATTCGAATGGAAATGGACTGACATCGCCAAAGAATGCGAAAATTGGCTCGGCCCCAAGGGCTTCGCTGCTGTTCAAGTCTCGCCACCCCAAGAGCATATCCAAGGCTCGCAATGGTGGACGCGCTATCAACCAGTTAGCTATCAGATTCAAAGCCGCTCGGGCACTCGCGCCGAGTTCGCCAACATGGTTTCACGCTGTAAAGCTGTTGGGGTTGATATTTATGTCGATGCCGTGATCAACCACATGACCGGCGTGGGCAGTGGCACGGGCGTAGCTGGCTCAAGCTACACCAGCTACAATTACCCCGGTAATTATCAAACTCAAGATTTCCACCACTGTGGCCGCAATGGCAACGACGATATCAGCAACTACCAAGATCGCTGGGAAGTTCAAAATTGTGAGTTGGTTAACCTCGCCGATCTCAAAACTGAATCAGATTATGTTCGCGGCAAATTAGCTGCCTATTTGAATGATCTGCGCAGTTTGGGCGTAGCTGGCTTCCGCATTGATGCTGCCAAGCATATGCCCGCCGCTGATATTGCCAACATCATGAGCCGCGCCAGCAATCCTTACATCTATCAAGAAGTGATTGACCAAGGCGGCGAGCCAATTACCTCAGGCGAATATACGGGCAACGGCGATGTGACTGAGTTCAAATACAGCACCAACATTGGCCGCATGTTCAAAACCGACAAGCTTGCCAACATGAGCAACTTCGGCACAGCTTGGGGCTTTATCGCCAGCGATAGTGCGGTGGTTTTCACCGATAACCACGACAACCAACGCGGCCATGGCGGCGCTGGCAATGTCGTTACCTTCAAAGATGGCAAACTCTACGAACTTGCCAACGTCTTCGCTCTAGCTTGGCCCTATGGCTATCCCCAAGTCATGTCGAGCTACAACTTCAGCAACGGCGACCAAGGCCCACCCAGCAGCAATGTCTACAATGGCAACACCGCCGATTGCGGTGGCAGCAACTGGGTTTGTGAACATCGCTGGCGCGGCATCGCCAATATGGTTGGCTTCCGCAACTACACTAGCACAGCCTTCAGCACCAGCAACTGGTGGTCGAATGGCAATAATCAAATTTCGTTCAGCCGTGGCAGCTTGGGCTTCGTAGCAATCAACCGCGAAGGCAGCAGCTTGAGCCGCACCTTTGCTACGGGCTTGCCCGCCGGAACCTACTGCGATGTAATTCACGGCGATTTCAACAATGGCTCGTGCTCTGGCCCAACCATCAGCGTCAACAGCAGTGGCCAAGCAACAATCACGGTCGCCGCAATGGATTCAGTGGCAATTCATGGTGGCGCAAAAATCAATGGCACTAACCCAACGCCAGTGCCAACCACCCCACCAAGCGGCAGCATCGCTGTCACCTTCAACGAAAATGCCACCACGGTTTGGGGCCAAAATGTCTATGTGATTGGCAATGTCTCGGCACTTGGTAGCTGGAACACCGCCAATGCTGTGTTGCTCTCATCAGCAAGCTACCCAGTTTGGAGCAAGACAATCAACTTGCCAGCCAGCACCGCCATCGAATACAAATACATCAAGAAAGATGGTTCGGGCAATGTGACCTGGGAAAGCGGTAGTAACCGTACATTTACCACGCCAAGCAGCGGCACGGTCACCCGCAACGATACCTGGAAATAGCTGTTGAGTTTTTAACCACGAAGGACACGAAGAGCACGAATGTTAGGCTCGTTGGAAACCTGAGTTTTGTACAAGACATCAGAGAACCAATAACCCAAACCTTAGTGAAACTTCGTGTCCTTCGTGGTTAAATTATATCCTTGGGTATTTCGTAAAATTCTGGCTCAGCGAAGGCCAAACGTTGGCGCATCACCTCAATTGCTTGGGGATTTTGGTCGATCAAGGTGAAATTACGGCCATTCCGCGCAGCCGCCTCACCAAACGAGCCGCTGCCAGCAAAGAAATCGAGCAGTTGATCGTTGGGGTTGGAGTGGACGCGCACAATCCGGTTGAGAATTGCTAGTGGTTTTTGGGTCGGATAGCCAGTTTTTTCCTTGCCATTGGGGCTAACAATCGTGTTCCACCAAACATCGGTCGGCGTTTTGCCACGGGCAGCCTTTTCGGGGCCAACCAAACCTGGAGCCATATAGGGAATGCGATCAATCTGATCATAATTAAAGGTATAGTTTTCGGGATCTTTGGCATACCACAAGATGGTATCGTGCTTGGTTGACCATTTTTTGCGCGACCGAGCGCCATAATCGTAGGCCCAAATAATTTCGTTGATAAACGAATCACGGCCAAAAATTTGGTCGATCAATACCTTGCAATAATGGACTTCACGATAATCGATGTGAAAAAAGAAGCTGCCTTGGGGTTTCAGCAAACGGTAAGCTTCAAGCAAACGCGGCTCAATAAATGCCAGAAAATCGTCAAAGCTATCGCCATAGGCTCGCTCGCCAATTTTGATGCTGCTATAACGATGACCACCAAAGCCAACCCGATCACCTTGCTCGGAGCGAACCGTGCGCAGTTGGGTGCGACTTTGGATTTTGCCAGTGTTGAAGGGCGGGTCAATATAAATTAAATCATAGCTGGCCGCTGGCAGGGTTGCCAAAACAGCCAAATTATCGCCAAAATAAAGTTTATTCATGGTGTGATGTTAATGCTTCCTCAATCGCTAAGCGTTCGGCTTCACTCAATGAACGCTTGCCTTCCAACCAAGCCCGTAAAATTGCCGAATCACAGCCACTTGCCGCCGCTAGTTGGGCTAATGTCCAGCCACGTTGAGCCAGCCACAATAATACCTCGCGGCGTTGCTCGTTCAAAGGTTGTGGTTTGCGCCGCCGCACTAGCTTAGCAACTCCCGAATCGGCACAACAAACTGCGGCAAAATTCGCGCGTGCTCCAAACAATCGTTGAGGCCTAAAATTCGGCGTGGTTGGGTTGGCTCAATCTGATGTACGCTGCCTAAACGCGGATAGATAATCCACATTAATTGCAGATTGGCTGCCAAATAATCATTAATTTTTTCTTCAACATCAATCGCCCGCTCATTGGGCGAGATAACTTCGACCGCCAAACTTGGTGCACCCTGCCAATATCGATCGCCGCTTTGTTGTTGTCCTAGCTGATTCGAATTAATAAAAAATACATCGGCAGCACGCAAAGTGTTGGGGCCAAGAATAAAGCCCAATTCTGTGCCAACCAGCCCTGGTTGGGTTTGGGTTTGATTCCATAAGCTGAGGCTAACCAGCAATTTGGTAACAATCAGGCTATGTTGTAGTTGGACTGGACTCACAGGCTGCACAACTCCCTGCACTAACTCAGCATGCTGAAAATCGGCTTGCAAAAAATGTTCAAGATCAATCAACCGTTGGGTTGGCATTGCAAGCTCCTTTACACTCCTTCAAGCCATGAAGCGGGAGTCCAGTCGGAATCGCCGCCGACCGGCAGTTGGACATTAAAGGTTGTGCCGCGACCTTCTTCGCTATCAAACCAGATTTTGCCACCGTGCAGCTCAACCAGCGATTTGGTGATGTTCAAGCCCAAGCCCGTGCCACCAGCCTGCTCCTTGAGCGGGTTTTCCGAGCGGAAGAAGCGCGTAAAAATATGCTTTTGATCATCAGCAGCGATGCCCACGCCGCTATCTTTGACCGCTAAGGTCACCGAATCGCCGCCATTGCTGACTACAACATCAATTCTGCCGCCGTCGCGGGTATATTTGTAGGCATTTGAGATCAAATTGGTGACGATCTGGCGCATGCGTTCGGGGTCGGCAATCATTGGCGGCAAATCATCGGGCACATCGAGCGCCAAGGAAATTTGCTTGCCACTCCATTGTTGATGAATTGACATCACTGTTGATTGAATCAGTTCATCAAGGTTAATTGGCTTGCGTTGCAACCGCACTTTGCCCGATTCGATGCGTGAAACATCGAGCAAATCGTTGAGAATCGCATTCAAACGTTCGATGTTGTTCTTGACCACGCTCAAAAATTGGCGTTGTTGCTCGGTCAAGGGACCAAGCGTGTTTAACATCAGCAAATCAATGTAGCCGCTAATTGAGGTCAATGGGGTACGCAATTCGTGCGAGGCCGTCGCCACAAACTCAGTTTTCATGCGATCAGCCAATTCTGACGCTGTAATATCGTGATAGACCACCACACTGCCCAGCCATTCGCTTTGCGAAGTAAAGACTGGCGTGCTCGAAGCGCGAATCATGCGCCCGCTTAGCTCAAATTGCTGGTAGGTTTGCTTTTCGGTCAGGCGTGGCTCACTCTCGGGCGCACCAGGCAGGCTCATCAAGGGCTTGCCCAACCATTCAGCAGCTTCGATATTCAGCAATTGCTCGGCAGCCGGATTAATCAAGCGAATCCGACCAACCCGATCGCCAACCACTACACCATCGCCAATCGAACGTACAATTGCCAAACTACGGCTAACTTCTTCTTCACGTTGTTCAAGAGCTTGGCTCAAACGGCGAGCTTGCTCGGTCGTGGCACGATACAGCTGCACATTGCTGAGCATTGTCATCACTTGATCGCCAATGACCTGCACAAATTGAATATGCTCTTGGGTAAAGTGATTGATGCGGCTGTTGATCAGCACAATCACCCCAGCGACTCGCCCATCTTGCTCCATCGGCACGGCCAGCGCTGAACGACCTTTTTTGTCGTAATCGGTGCGCACCATCCAACGGCTATCTTCGGCAGTATTGGGAATAATCACGGGTGCACGATGCTCAACAACCCAGCCTGCCAAGCCTTGGCCACGCTCCAAGGAAATCGCCTCGGTACGGGTGATATTACGATCAAGGTTGGTGCTGAAAGCCAAACGCCCATTTTTATGATCGATCAACATAATCCCGCCGCGCTCGGCTTGGGTAGCTTGGGCAATCAACAACAGGGCTTGATCAAGCAATGGCTGCGGTTCGAGCGTGCCGCTGAGTGCCCGCACAATCTGATACATGCTTTCGGCCCGAGTGCGTGCCCGCATTGCATCTTCGGCGGTGCGGCCCATTTCGGCGGTTGTGGCTTCGATTCGTTGGGCAAGCGTGTTTTGGAGCGCCGCGTTTTCGAGCACAGCGGCGGCTTGCGAAGCCAATAATTCAAGCAATGGCGCAGTTTCAGTCAGGCGCTTGCGGGCTTTGGGGTCATCATCGCCAACCGTCAGCAAACCACAAATCTCGCCAGTCGCAGTGCGGACTGGCACCAGCATATAGTGTTCGCCAGCAATATCGCGGAAGGGCAGCGAATCGGCAAGATAGGCATTATCGCCAATGCGCCGATCATCGCGCAGCAACACCGTAATTTCATCCCATGGAATTGAGAGCATTTCGGTTGCGCCGAGGGTGCGGCCACTACCCCCAATCGCCACAGCCATACGCAGCACTCGTGCCCGCCAATCGACGGTTGAGGCGCTGGCGAAAATAAACGGGCCGCACGCTTTGGCGGCGCTGGCTAATTCTTCGAGAGTTTCTTCGGGGCTAAGCGAGCCACGCAAGCGCTCAGCAGCGCGTGTAGCACGACGAATTGGCGCTTCGGGCAGCATGGCCGGATAATCAAAACGTGGTCGAGCCGCCAACCACACCGCAATCGCCACCAGCACAAAGCCCAAACTTCGCAAGCCAACTTCAATCGCCACAGTTTCGACCGCGACAGCTGGAACTAACACATTGCTGACCGCCCAAGCAATCACCATCAAGGCAATTGCGCTAAAAGCCCAACGCGGCGGCAACATTTGCGGAATCGCAATCGCTGGAATCAAGAGCACCGACCAGAGCGCCGTATTATAGCCCTCGCTGAGAATCGCCACGCTCAAGGGCAAGGCCAAAATTCCCAGCGTGCGCAACTCGCGCCAATCGCCCTCAGGATTAAACAACCATGGCAAGGCTAGCGCCGCTACCCCCAAAATACTCGCAATCACCGTCAGGCGATCCGTCGGAATCGTGGTGGTAAAGGTGTAGCCGAAGAGCACGAGCGCAAAGCAAGCTAAGGCCCAAGCTAGAGGACGAATACGAGTTAGCCAAATGCGAAAAGACGAGTTGCGGCCCATGGATCGGTCTCCCCAAGTCCAAGATGGCGCTATTATACTACGATGAGTGGTGTTATGCAGTGACCTTCGGCGATCAGCTTAAGCAACTGCCCCTTGGCGTTTGAACAAACCAAGGGGCAGCATCCATCAGGCTTTATTTTGCAAAGCCAACATCGGCGGCATCGGCGTTTCAGGTTCTTCTTTATGTTCCCACGGCAACTCGCCAGCTCGCAAATAGCGTGGATCGTTGGGTTGGCGCAAGCGACCAGTGATATATTGGTAGCTATCGCGGGCCACTGCCGCCATCGGGGCGAAAATAATTACCCCAAGCAAGCCCGAAACTGTACCAGCAATCACCAACAGCAGCATCAAAACTGCTTCATGAATTTCCACAATTGCCCCGATAATCCGTGGCACAAGGAAATTATTTTCAATTTGCTGAATCACAATATACAAGCCAGCGACGACTAAGCCCATTGGCAACGAGGTGGTTAAGCCAACAATTACCGCCGGAATTGCCCCAATAATCGGCCCAATCACCGGAATTAATTCGGTGAAGCCTGCAACCAAGGCCAACAGCAATTTATAGGGAATTTCGCCAGGCATCACCAAATCAACAATCCACAAGCCAATGTACGACATAATTGCGATAATCAAGCCAAGCGTTAATTGGCCCCGAATATAAGCCGAAAACACCCGATCAAAAATCGATAGCACGGTCAATACATCGGTTCGCACCGCTTTGGGAATCATGCGAATCAGGGCTGCCTTGCCTTTGCGTTCATCAAGCAGCACATAAAACAGCCAAAATGGAATAATCAAAAAGCCTGCGAGGAAGATAATTGTTTGAAAAATCACCCCCAAGCCATTCAAAATTCCATTCACGCCTGTTTCAACATAATTAGTAGCATTTTCTTTGAGTGTAGTGATGCCTTTACTCACTTGCTTATCAATATCTTCTTGAATCTCGTCGGGCACTTCGCTCCGATACCACTTTAGACCTTCATTGATTTTGGGTTCGAGGGTGTTTTTATAAAATTCAGGCAATGATTTACCAAACCCATTCACTTGGTCGATTGCAGGCGGCACAATATAGAGAATCGAGCCTGTTACAATTCCCAAGCCAACTATATAGACCACCAAAATCGCGGCCCAGCGCGGAATCCAGCGCTCTAACTTGTTGACCAAGGGCAAGAGCAAATAGGCAAACACCAAACCAACTACAAACGGCAAGAGCTGATTTCCCGTGCGCCAAAGCAACCACGCCACCAGCCAAATCGCAAATGCGGTGATTGTCCAACGGGCTAAATCGCGCCAAGATGGGATTGTTTTGATGATTGGTTCTGGTGTTTTTGGCTCCACAAAGCCTCCCTACTGCGTATAATAGCTATCCCAACGATCGCTGCGGCTTATGCCATCGCGCTCAGTAATAGTACGAAAAATTTGGAAGAAATTCCAGCCATTGCCGGTTGCTTCCATCGTCACCGTGCGGCCTGTGTCGCTGCCATATAAGGTAAAAGTTTGGTTTTTCTTAACCAGATCGGTTTCAACATCAATCAAAATATAGCCATTGGTATCGTTGCGAAATTTGAGATCTGGCCCGCCCAAGGCGATCGTCGCATCCATGCCTGCGGGCGCATCAACTTCGTACCAAGCCAAACGCCAGCTATGGTTGTGGCGCTCCTCAATTGGCAAACCCGCCCAAAATACCGCGCGAAATAGCGTCGTTGAAACTTGGCAAATGCCACCGCCAATGCTTGGCACAGCCACGCCATTTTCAATCATCTCGCCAATTTGGTAGCCTTTTTCCAGCGAAATATCGCCAACCGTACCACCAAACGATACCACTTCACCAGGAGCAATCAATAGACCATCAAATTCCTTGCCACCAACGTCAACATTGCGATCACGGTTGTAATCGGGGTAGGAGCTAAAATCTGATGCGCCAACCCCAATCACTTGATAAATCCCCAAGGCTTCAAGCTCACCAGCAGGTGGCACAGTTTCATGCAACGAGAAATCCAAGGCTGCATTATTGGCGGTGTTCAGGGCTTGGCCAATTTGAGTTTGCAGTTGCGCTTGATCAAGCGTGTAGCCAATTTGACCAAATTGCCATTCAATCGCGCGATTGCCGTTGCGCACCAGCCGCGAGGCTTGGGCGGGTTGATCATAGTTTTGAGCTAATTCCTGCACAATTGCTTTGATTGCAGCATCATTATTGCCAAAACGTTGGCCTGCTTGCGGTAATCTATGTAAATCGAGCAAGCTCGTGCGATCAAACTGATGCTCGTTACCCTTGATCGTAATGATCAACGGAGCAGCAGTTTGCTGATTGAGGGTTGGCAACAGCGCATTAAGCTCAGTGGCTTTTTGCTGCGGTTGTAAGGCCTGTTGCACGACCACCACTTCATAATCATGCGGCGCAGCTGCCCAATCAATGCTGTCCCATGCGGCTTGGAAAGCCGCTTTGGTTTGATCACGATCAAGTTTGAGGCCAATCACATCGTTGCTGACCGCCCAAGCACCATTGGCATTGTGCTGAAATTGTGCATCGACGGCAGAACGATCGCTAGCTTCAGCCAAGGTTTGGATGGCCTGATCAAGTGAGGCTTGATTGAGCAATAAGCCATCGGCCTTAATCGTCCCGACAATTCCTAAACTTTGGTTGCTCAAGCGCTGCGACCACGAATCTTCGCGGCCAATTTGCAACGCTCGCTCAGCAATCACTTGAGGGTCAAAGCTCGTCAAGGCATTAAATGGCACAATCGCGGTTTGATCGCCCAATTGCACTTTAAAATGATGATTGTTCCAAGCTTGCAAGGTTGGCAAAATCGCTTGGGCGGCTTCGTTGCTGGTCAAGCCACTCAGCGATTGACCAAAAGCCTGAATGCCAGGATAAACCCGATTGGCGTAGGCCGCCTGAAAACCACCAAAACCAAGCAAGGCGGCTAGGGCAGCGGCGCTCGACCAACGGGCAACTTTGCGCCAATTGCCTCGGCGTTGCGGTTTGGCTTTGCTGCGAACTGGCGCTATAGGTGCCGCGACGACGCTCGGCAAGCGCGGAATGGTGGCACTCGGCAATGATCGTTGTGCCCAACGCAAACAATAGGCTTGACGTTGCCCGCTATGCAGTGCGCCCAACCAGCGCCAAGCCTCGCCCAACATTGGGTCAAGCTTAACTGCGCGAGTCAATAAAGCAGCACTATCACGATAACGCCCATATTTGATTGCCAACAAACCAGCCCTCGCCCAAGCCAGCGCTTGAGGGTTCGGCGCAACTGCGGCCATACTACTCATCATAACTGCCCCCATTATGTTTAGATGCTCTTATCATAGGGCGTGGCAGATTCTAGCGTCAATCAAACCTTGCTCGTTGGCTGCTGATAAATCGCTGATATGGCATGTTCCAGCCCATGCAGCCACCAAAGGTACTATTCAGCCTAAATCCTGTCGTTGGGTTGGGGAATTGCCAAATTGTAGCATGAATTAGCCAAGGCCTAAACGTTTAATCGCCATTGCAACGCCATCTTGCAAGCTGGCAACAGTGGTCACGCTGCTAAAATCAATCCCCAAACTCACCAAGGTTTGGGCAACCTCAGGCCGAATTCCGGCGATAATCGTCTGAACTCCAAGCAAACGCGCCGCCGCCGTGGCTTGAATTAAGCGCCGCCCAAGCTCGGTATCAATCGTAGGAACCCCGGTTACATCTAAAATGGCAATTTTGGCGCGATGCTGGCTAATCCCATTCAGCAAGGTTTCTTCAATCCCCTCGCTGGAGTTGGCTAATTGCTCACCGATTAATGGCATCACCACAGTTTGTTTGAGTACTGGAATCACAGGCAAACTCAGTTGACGCAATTGGTCGCGCAAAGCCGCCTGAGCCGCTTGTTCGGCTTGAATTTGGCTATCGCGCTGGCTAATTTCAGCCAGGCTTTGGCTTAATTGGGCATTCAGTTGCTCACGTTGCAGCGCCAATTCACGCTCGTTGGCTAATTGCTGGGCCAACTTGGCCTCAGTTTTGGCCACCACGGCAAACGCACGTTTGGCCCGCCCAACCAATAAATGCACGGTCGTGGCAATAATTCCCAGTACAAGCAATTGGCAAAAGAAGTTGATCAATAAGGCCGATTTAGGCACCAAAAATTTAATTGGAATAAAACCAGCTAACTCTCCACCAATAATAATCGAAAGAATAATTGATGATGCAACGCAAATAACAGTGGTTGCCCGCGAAGTGTTTAACACAATTGTGGCAATTAATGGTGGAACTTGAAACAAAACCCAGACCGAGCCATCAACTTCGCCAATAATTGGCCCAGTTAACGAAAGCATCAAGGTAATCGAGGCTAGATTAACGTAAATCAGCCATTCGACATAGCGCGAACGCCGCAAGGCAAAGGTAACGGCCAACATCGTGCCCACAATCGCACAAATGCTCAAGCCAATTTGCACTTGTTGGCCGTTGCCAGCAACCAGCAAAATCAGCATAACGGCCAACAATGCTAAACCTTCAACCAAACTAAACAACTTAATCCGTTGCTCATTCGAGGTTTGCAGCATATCTTCAATCTGACGGGGCGGTGCGATGGTTTCTGCCATAAATTGCCTCGGGTGCAAGATGTTGTTGCTGCATCCTACCATTATTTAATCAATTTGTGGATTGACAACGCCGCTAGACTAGGGGGGATTTTTCCACTATCAACAAGGAGCTAACTATGCGCCGCTTATTTGGGCTATGTTGTTTATGTTGCTTGCTAGCTGGAAGTTGGTCAGGCAGTTCAAGCGTTGGCCGGACAAATCTGCTCTTTCCGCCCGCCGATTTGCCGCAAGGCGTGGCTGTGGGCGATGTAACTGCTACCAGCGCGGTGCTTTGGGCACGTTCCGCCAGCCTTGGCTCGGTTAGCTTTGAATATAGTCTCAACGCCAATTTTAATCCAGTGGCTGGCTCGGCCACAGTTAGCATCACCGACACGATGCAACCAGCCAAAACCAGCATCAGCAATTTACAACCGGCTACTAGTTATTTTTATCGTGCTACAACGCTCAGCAATACTTCATTTGCTGGTAGATTTCGCACCGCCCCAACCAGTGGAACCTATAGCAATTTACGCTTTGGCGCAAGCGGCGATCAACAAGGGGCACTCGCGCCGTTTCCAGCTTTAGCCAACGCCGATCAGCGCGATCTTGATCTGTTTATTCATCTTGGCGATTCAATTTATGCTGATATTGGCTCGCCTGTGTTGGGCACAACCGCCAAAACTTTAGCCGAATTTCGCTTGAAACAGACCGAAAGTTATAGCACGCGGCTGAATTTGAACACGCTGGCCGATTTACGCGCGACCACCGCATGGCTAGCGACAACTGATGATCATGAAGTTGCCAACGATCACGCTGGTGGGGCAGCACCGAGCAGTGATCCACGTTTTTTGCCGACCAATGCCAGCTACATCAATGATACTGATTATTTTGAAGCGGGCTATCAAGCTTTCGTCGAATATAACCCAGTTAATGCGCTGTTTTATGGCGCGACTGGCGATCTGCGGACTGCCAACGAGCGTAAACTTTACCGCTACCAACCATATGGTAATACGGCAGCCTTTTTTGTGCTCGATGGCCGTTCATTTCGCGACCAAAAATTACCAGCACCCAACAACACGCCCTCAGAAATTGTGGCCTTTTTGACTGCCGTATTTAGCCCAACCCGCACCTTGCTTGGTCAAGCTCAACTCAGCCAACTCGAAAACGATTTGCTCGCCGCTGATCAAGCCAATATCACCTGGAAATTTGTGATTGTGCCTGAGCCAATTCAAAACCTTGGCACAGCAGCGGCCAACGATCGCTTTGAGGGCTATGCCGCCGAACGCAGCCGCATTTTGAGCTTTATCAACGATCATGCAATTGAAAATGTGGTGTTTATCGCCGCCGATATTCATGGTACGGTTGTCAATAATTTAAGCTACCAAACCGCCGCAGGCCAGCCGCAAATCCCCACCAATGCCTGGGAAATTTCGGTTGGTTCGGTCGCCACGACCTCGCCATTTGGCATGCGAGTAGCAGCAGGAGCCTTATCAACCGGAATTATTAGCTCAACCACTTACAATAATTATTTACAACTACCCAACGATCAACAAGACGCGGCGGCGGAAGGTTGGCTCAACACCGTATTAAATGTATTCGGCTACACGCCCGTGGGCTTGCAGGATGCGCCGTTCGCTGAACGCACCACGCTCTTGCAAGGGCGCTATTTTGCTGGCCACTACTTTGGCTGGACTGAATTTGAAATTAGCCAGCCTGACCAAACCTTGCGCGTTTCGACCTATGGTATCGATACTTATGGAACCAGCGAACTGGCCAACAATCCAGGCGAGGTGGTGAGCCGTATGCCAGTGATTGTGCAGCAATTCGAGGTTGATCCCATCGTCAGCATCTCGCCAACGCTGATACTCAATTATTTGCCAGCAGTAACGAAGTAACGAGATAACAGGGATGAGGGCAACGAAACCGCGAAGGACACGAAGAACACAAAGTTCTGGTTGATTGGTAGGCTGAAATATCTGCAATATTCAGGATTCCAACCCAACTAAAACATTCGTGCTCTTCGTGTCCTTCGCGGTTAACTATTCGTGCTCTTTGTGTCCTTCGCGGTTAATTATTCGTGCTCTTCGTGTGCTTCGTGGATCAAAACCTATTTAATGGTCATTGGCAGATATACATCGTGAATGCCAACGGTGAATGTGCCCATCACATCTGGCCCTTGTACCCCGCCATGATCATCGGTGGCATACAACTCGATGTTATAGCGACGACCAGCGGCACTTGGTTTGAAGCGAATGCTGAAATTGACTTGCATGCTAAAGCCTGTCGGCCCGCTGCCAGCAAAGTTGCTATCCGCCAAATCGAGGATGGCGCTATCGCTCTCCAATGGATCGCTGCTGCCAGCCGTGGCATAACCAAGCACATCGCCATTGGCATCGAGCAGGCTAAATGTGCCCGAAACGCCTTCGGTAAAGCGTGCCCATAAAGCCACACCATCGCTATCGACCAAGCGCAAATCGAGGTGCTCGATAATTCGCCATGGATCGGTGGTATGCGTCCAGCTTACATTGAAGGTTGTTTGTAGATCGACATCAGTGCCACCAAGGTTGGGCGTGATGCTGCTCAAGCCAACGATGCCAACCGAAACCCCCAAGGTTACGCTGTTGGAATCGCCGCCGCCTGGCGTGGGGTTGCGCACCAAAACCGAGTATGTGCCTTGGCTGGTGGTTGCGGCCATACTAAATTCCAGCCGATTGCTATTGATAAAGGTTGTCGTGCGCTCAACCCCAGCTACCACAACCTTGGAATTGGCCACAAAGCCCGTGCCATTGACTGTAATCCGCACTGCTGGCGGCGGTGGAAAGCCAATCGGCTGGCGAATAAAGCGATCAGGCGTGATGTTGCTGATGCTTGGCACTGGATTACCAGGCACAATCACTTGAGTTGCAACGCTACGACTATTGTTGCTTGGAAAAGCCTCATTCGCAGGCGATGAAGCCGTGCCCGTGCTACTAATTGTGCCAACTTGGCTGGGCGTAGCATTAATTGTGATATTGGCACTAGCATTGGCCGCTAGCGTACCTAAATTACAACGTAAGGTCGTAGAATTGGGGAAACTACATGAGCCTTGCGAGGTTGTAACTTGACCAAAAACTAATGTATTGGCAAAGGTTTGTTCGTACACGACGCTGCTGGCGCTGATCGTGCCCAAATTGCTGACGGTGGCTTTATAGCTCATAGGATTGCCAATCGTCACCGGATCAGGCGATTCGCTCAGTTTGAGGCTGAGATCAACTTCGGGTTGTCGCCATTCAGCAAAGCGATGCGAAACTTTATCGCCAGCCCGATCAAAACGTCCACCAACATACAGATTATCGCCATTGACCGCTAAGGCTCCAACTTCGCTATTTTGCAGGTTGCCACCCGCAACCCCACTACCCAAGGCATTCCAAGTTGTGCCATTCCACCGCGCCACATGATTGACCGTCAAGCCATCCATGCGGCTGAACAAACCACCAGCATACAAATCGTCACCGCGCACGACGAGGCTGGTTACATAGCCATCAGTGCCAGTGCCAAGCGCCGTCCATGCCAAACTACTGTGGTTAAGCAGAGCAACTGCGCGGGTGTTGGCAACCCCACCAGCACTGGTAAACCGCCCACCAACTGCCACAGTCGTGCTATTAACATCGGCCAAAGCTAACACTTCGGCATCAGTGCCCACCCCGATTGCTTGCCATGTTGTGCCGTTCCAGCGGGCAAGATTGCTGGCAGGCGCACCACCAGCGTTGGCAAACAAGCCGCCAGCATAGAGTTGGTTCGATTTGAACAACAAACTATTGACAGGGCCATCAGTGCCAGCGCCGACAGCTTGCCATGAACCACCACTCAAACGGGCAATCCGATTGGCAGGCACACCATCAATCAGCGTAAATTCGCCGCCAATATAAATATCGCTGCCACTGATCGCAACCGCGTTGACCCGACCATTGATGCTGGTTGCGAGGGCAGTCCAGGTTGTGCCATTCCAACTAGCTACGCCTGCGGCATCAATGCCACCAGCCTTGCTAAACTCACCCACAACAATCAAATCGGTGTTGCGCAACGCAAGATCACGCACATCATCGTTGACTCCACTATCACTGGAGCCAGTCAACGGCGACCAGACTCGATCAACAGGATCAAAGCGAGCGATATTATTGAGCAAGCGATTACTGCCCAGATCGAAGCGCCCAGCAGCAATAATTTCGCCAGAACGTGGCTGAATGGCAAAAACTTTGGCGTTGGAGCCTTCGAGGCCACCAGCCAAGGGGAAAAAGCGATCAGTTGCGCCAGGCAAGAAGCCCTGTTGTGGCACAACCATGCCCACAAAATTCAATTCCATGCCATGGGCTGTGCCAAACGCCCCAGCAATAAAGAAGGTATCGCTGCCGCTGCCCAAGCGTTCAGCCCGTAAAATTGCCCCATTTGTGCCAAAGGCATTGGTGGCATTCGGTACAGGCGACCAGATATTACCATCCCAACGGGCGATATTGGGCGAGAAAACACTATTGCCATTGGGGTTGATACCGCTGCCAAAATTGCCCATCACATAGGTAAAATTGGCGTTCTCGACAATCCCACGCACATCGCCAGTCACCCCACGTCCGGCCATGGCTGCCCAGGTATTGCCACCAGTCCAAACCGCTGCACCACCAACATTGGTAACAGTGCCAGCATTGCTAAAACTCCCACCAACGACCACCATATTTGTGCCACGGAAATCAACAAAACGCACAGCACCGTTGACCCCATTGCTGCTACCCGTACCAAGGCTCTGCCAAGCTGAGCCTGTCCAGATCGCTACATTGTTGGCAGTGCTACCACCAGCCGAGCTAAACGTGCCCCCAGCCACAAGTTGGTTGACATTGGCCGGATTGATCGCTAAATCGAGCACTTGGGGAGCAGTGCCACCGCCGATCCCACTGCTTAATGCCGACCATGAGCCATTGCTGAATTTAGCGATACGGTTGGCACTCACCCCATCAATTGAGCTAAACGTTCCACCAACATACACCACATCACTGCCAGCGACCTGTTGCACCAAAACGGCGGTAACAGCTCCATTGACGTTGGTCGCCAAGGCCGACCATTGGCCTGTGCCAGAATTCCAACGAGCAATGCCATCGGCGGCAATTCCACCAGCACTGCTGAAGGAGCCAACCACATAAACTGAACCGCCAGTTGAAGCATCGAGATCATCGACTGGGCCGTTAACCCCACTGCCCATCGTATTCCAATGATCGCCATCCCAAAAAGCCACCCGATTGGCACTGATGCCAGCGATGCGATCGAACAAACCACCAACAAATAAATCGCCTGATTGCGAACTGATGGCGCGAATCGTGTTATTTGCCCCAGCAATCAAGCCTGTATTATTCCAAAATTGATCATCGGCGACAGCCTGTAATTCTTCAGGAGCGACAAAAGCTTGAGGTTGCGCTTGCGCGGCGGGGAGATTAAAACGAACGATAAGTGCGGCGAGCAAAGCGAGTTGAAGCACCAACCGTGGCATGGAACCCTCCTTAGCGACACATACTACGCTAAGCAGGATATTGATTAACTATCACGCAACTATCACGCGAAGATCACGCCATACCTCGTATTGGCCAAACTATTGTGACAAATTACAAGCATGCGGGTCGAAGATTCAGGTTTAACACAGTCAACCTATAAATTACGCGAGAGTCAGGAAAATAAACAACTATTTACCTAACACCATATTGATACTAGAACCCATCCATCAACCCACAGAAAAATAGCCCAAAAAAGTATCCTAGATTTAGGGTACTTTTGATTCGTGCCGCCATCTACAATATGACCATTGATTAATTTGTTGGGTATTATTCTGAAATGAGAAACCAAAAGAGCAGAATATGCCTGCTATAATAGCCGATTAAGCAACCCTAATTGGCTTAAATGAGGTACGTATGTCAATACCAACAGTATTTATCGCCGATGATGATGAGATTTTCTTGGCTGGAACGATTGATCTATTTCAACGAATGGGATATGCGATAGATTCAGCCCGCTCGGTGAATGAGGCGCTTGCCAAACTTGATACTCATCAAAATGATTGGAGTTTAGCCGTAGTTGATTTACTGATGCCAATGGAATATCGCGAGCAGGTATATCGCGACCAAGTGCGTTATGAAAATGATGCCGCCAACGGCCTCAAGGTTATTCAGCAGATCAAGCAAAAAATGCCATGGCTCGGCATTATCGTCGTTACCTCATATCGCTGGCTCTTTGAGCACATCGTTGAATTGTGGGCACAAGGCTTTGGACGAATTGTTGGAGTTGAAAAAGGCGCATCAATTGCGATTTACCGTGAAGCCCTCGAAACCCTGCGGATTGGTGAGAGTCGTTTATTTTGCAAAGATCGTCAAATTCCCTTGGTTGGGGCCACCAAAATTTTCTTATCAATGATCGATACGAGCCTGATCGAGCAAGTTAAAGCGATTGCTCCTCAACTGCCAACTATGCCAAATCATCTTCAACGGATTGTGCCTCTGATTGCTTGGAAGCCAAAATTTATTGCTGAAGCCTTATCACTTTCAATCCATGCCGTTCAAACTTATAAAGATGATATTTACGAATATTTAGATTTACGCAAACGCGAAGAACACCGTGATACCCTGATTTTCCTAGCCTCGATTTATGCCTATTTATCCGAGAATGATCGATGAAATACATAATGCGTGTAATTAGCATCTTTTTTGGATGTTTTGTTGTCATCTCAATGGCAATTTCCGTTCGAACTAGCTTAAACACGATTGATGATCCAGCGCTTGAATTAATTACCTATTGGTCTGCAATAAACAATTGTAATGAAATTCATGCTATAACCCCAGCTGAATGGATGCCCATTGCCCAAGAAATTGTTGCACCAGGCGATTGTATTCTCAGTGTTTCAGGTTATGGTTATAATTCGCCAGAAATGATTGATCATCTGAAGAAGAAACTAGAGCTAGATTATGCTAATCGCTTTGTACCGGTAGAAATTAGACGCGATCAATCTCAGTTTACCGTTTATCTACCAATCACAAAAATTAGTATTCATCATATTTTACAAATCTATTTAGCAATCATCCTTACCGCAGCATTACTATGGATTCTAGGTATTATTGTATTAATTTCAAACCCAGATAAGGAAAATAATATTGTATTTGGTTATATTCTTTGGTTTCTTGCTTTAGCTATTACAAGTATTCGGCATAGAGTACCAGATTTTGGCGAATATCTTACCCTTGTTGCAACTGTAGTGCCATTAGCACTACTTGGTGGAAGTTTCTTTCATTTAGGGTATATCTTTCCAGTAAAGATTGAGCGTTATCATGGGTTTAAATATGTGCTGTATATCCCTTCGCTCTTTAGTATTGCTTTATATACCTATGTTATTATTAATATTGCCTCAGGTAAAAGTAATATTCCTACAATTTCCAATCAAGCCAACTATATCATTGCGACCATATTTATCATCGGATTTAGCTTTACATTAATTCGTTGGGCATATCTCTGGATCACCTATCGCCATCAAACTAAATCGAAAATTATTTTGCAAGCTAAAATTGCGTTTACCACTTGGTTAATAGGTGGATTATTCAACGTTATATTGATGATTGTGTATCAGGAATTTAATTTAAAATTACCAATAATCGGGAAATCAATATTTTTTGGCTTATTTCTATTAGTCATTCCGGCAGCTGGGACTGCATTTACGCTATTACGTTATGAATCAGTTCATGCAAAACGTTCATTTAGCTTAGATTTATTAATGATAATTTTGATTAGTGCGGTTATTGTGGATATTTCAATCCTTATTAATAGTTATATTGAAATTAATGGAATTATATTTATCAATATCTTCTTTGTTGCAGTAATTACCTCAATTTTCTGGTATATCGACAACCCATTTCGTAGAATATTTGAAAAATATTTCCTGCGCCATCAAAATGATGCTGAAATATTGTTTGGCTTGTTAAACCATCTTGATATCACTAAAGATATTCATTCAGCAATCTACTCATCAATTGATTATTTGACTAAGCAATTAGAGATAGAATCTTTGCGTTTTGTGATCGAAAAGAATATTATCAAAACATCTGAACATTTTTATATTATGGAAAACGAGCCAATTGATTTATTTTTTGAGCACAATTCTGAAGCAGGATCGTTTTCAAACTCGCTCAGTAAGTTCTATAAACATCGAGAAATTGTGTATGACAATAACAACAATCAAATTGGATACTTATACCTTGGGCCAAAAATTACCAATGAAGATTTTGATACCAAAGACTATGAGCTTATTCGATTAATCACTCAATATTTGAGTTGGTTTGTGCTGGCGAAAAATCAGTTAATCTTAATCAACCAAATTATCCAAAGGATTATCAAGGCGCGTGATAGTATTTTTGGTGATATCAATCATGTTATTCACGACGATATTTTAGGCAAACTAAACTCGGTTACGCTTGGCATTGATATGATCTGTGAGTTTGATCAGATTACACCTGATACAAAAGCTCGACTTGTTCAATACAAAGCTTCGACCGACCAAACAGTAGAAATCCTGAAACGCTTTATCATTCAAAAACAAATTGCAATTCCAGGTGTAAAAAAGAATTTCTTACCAGAAATTCATCGGCTAATTCGTGAGCTTATTCAACATCAACAAATCGAACTTCATTGGGAAATGCCACCAAGAGATGATTTGAATCTTTGGAATAATCTATCAATTGACAAAAAACGTGATATTTTTCGGATTATTCATTCAGCAGTTGCAAATACCCTTGCTTATGCTCAAGCAAGAAATATTAATATTACATTTAGTAAAAATAATGCTATGTTATCCTTGTCAATCATTGATGATGGTGTTGGTTTTGAGATTGATAAAGATATTAAACAAAATAGCACTGGCTTGATGACGATGTATGAGCGCACAAAAAATATTGATGGTATCATCGAAATACGTTCGATTATCGATCAAGGTACAACAATCGAGTTATCAATTCCAATGGAAATAGCTATTCCGACTCTGATCCATGAACAATCAACTGAGCAAGCAACTCCATTAATTAAAAAGCCCAAGCTAGAAATGCTCCATTCAGATATTCAAGTCAAAGAACAATCCAAGAAATATAATTTAGCATTAATCTGTATGGCATTTATGCTTGGCATTGGCATAACATTTATTTTAAAAACCGATTTATTATCGCTAGAAAAAGTAGCCTCACAACCAAAAGTCTGGTTTGATGTTGATGTTCGTTTAGTTAATCAACAAGCTGAGAATGGTGAATTTTGGCGAACTCGTTTATTTGATGGTAGTCGTTTTATCCAAAATTATGATACTATCGCCGTCGGGACAAGAGTAACAATGACATTTAGTTTAAGAAACCATAAGGCTAAACCAGCTTTACTCCGAAACTTAGTCGCAGGGGCACGTGGTCCTAACGTCTTAGAACAAGGCTGGAGTGCCTCCACAATGGATTTTCCTTCAGTTCAGAATATTCTGATAGAACCATACAAAACCTATACATTTACGGCTAGCCGAATTTATGATCAGCCAGGTAATTATTTTCTAGAGCCAATGTTTGAAGATGAGGCTGGTGATTGGCGAGCTATTGCTGACTTTACAAGAATTACGTTTTTTGTGGCCGATTTAACTAATCCAATTGTTAGTGAAGTCGTTGAGGTTGCTGCTGATCGTGATTGGAAATATACGCCAATCTATGTTCAACCTGGCGATACAATCGAATTTATAGCTCAAAAAGGTTCTTGGACAACTGATATGAATAGTCTACCATTCGTTAATGCTGATGGGTATCAAAACCAGCATTACGATTGGACAACACTGCCAGCTGCAAATTATGGGCAATTAATTGGCTCAATTGGCGATTGGAAGTTTGCAATTGGCAAAGAATCGAGCATTCAAGCCCCGAACTATCAGGGAATCTTACGACTTGGAATTAATGATGCGCATTGTGCCGATGTCTGTTTGAGCGATAATCGTGGCTCGATGATGGTTGCTATTGTGGTCAGACGCGCTAAAAAATAATTTTTTCATCTGCCCTGTAATTGCTTGGCTGAGTAGACAACAGCTAAAACGCTGCCTTGGGTTGCTTGGGCAAGTTGCTCAGCATTGACCTGGTTGGGGGCGATTTCGGCCAAGGGTCGCAACACAAAATCACGCTCGAACATCCGCAAATGTGGAATAATCAAGTCATTGGTTTGCAATTCAAGCTCGCCATACAACAAAATATCAAGATCAAGCGGGCGCGGGCCGTAACGCAAGCCAGGTCGGCGGCCACAATCGTGCTCTATCTGCTTGAGCAAGGCTAACAGCGCATGTGGCGCTAATTCGGTTGTGCCAGCAACCACCGCATTCAAAAACGGCGGTTGATCTTCAACGTAGGCCGCTGCGGTTTCATAAACGCTTGAGTAGTTGGTTAGTTGCACAGCGGGAGCTAAAGCGGCTAAGCCCGCTTGTAAGTTGGCTAAACGATCGCCTTGGTTGCTGCCGATGGCTAAATAAACGATGGTCACGCTTGCTCCTGGCGTTGATCGAAAGCACGGAGGGCATCACGATAGCCCATTTCAAACAAAGCTTGATGATTTTTGCCCTCGTAATCGACAATCCATTCTAAGGGCATGAGTTTTTGCGGCGCAATCACTAATGGCTCGGCTACGCGATAAGGCATCGTGCCCGGCCAGCGCAGTGATTGATCGCCAGTTTTTTCGGCGGCGGCGGTCAGGCGTTGGGCCGCCTCAGCAATTTGGTTATATACCTTGAGCAGTTTAAATGATGCACGATAGGAGGCCAACAATGCCCAATCTAGCGTTAGCCACAACGACTGCGCCAAATCGCTGGGCATGGCCTCAAGATGTTGATCGCCATCGTTGGGGTCGGCATCCCACGGGGTCATCATCACCACAATAATTTCAACATCACCGCCTGCATGCTCAATGACTGGACCGAGCGGCGTATTGGCCAAAACCGCGCCATCCCAATACATATCTTCGCCAACTTGAGTCCATGGATAGACCGCTGGAATGCTCGACGAAGCCATAATATGCTCGATGTTGAGCTGATCTTGGGCTTGGCCATCAAGTTTATGGTTGCAAAATACCCGCAATGTGCCGCGCCGAACATCGGTGGCGGTCAACAGCAGGGTTGGCGCAGCGGGGCTATTGATGCGCTCGAAGTTCATCCAAGCGCTGAGGGTGTGTCGCCATGGCGTGGTATCAAGCAAACTTTTAAACGGTGTGGTGCTGAAAATGCTGCGAAATTTGTGCCAAATGCTGGGGCTATGCAAATTGCGATCGGCCTCTGGCGTTTCAGCCTCAATCTGATCATCGCCGCCATGCTCGTCAGAGGTCAAAATCGAGCGCAGCAAAAAGCGCATCAGTGGTCGGCTAATCGACGGCAGATCGCTTGAAAGCTGCTGAACATCTTCGGAGTGCATATGCAGCCAGCGTTGGCGCAATTGAGCCACAGTCATGCCTGAGGCCAAAGCCGCCCCGTTGACCGCGCCGATCGAAGTGCCAGCAATAATATCTGGCCCTTGCCCATCGGTCATCCAGCCGCGTTCGACCAAAGCTTGCATTACCCCAACGTGATAAGCTCCACGGCCACCGCCGCCGGAAAGCACCAAAGCTTTTTTTGCCATAACAACCTCGCAGCTTGAAAACCAACAGCAAATAACAGCATTGCTCAATGTTCAGCAATGCTGATCGATCTGTCAGTTGAGGCCAAGCGATTTAGAAGATATCGTCCTCGTCTTCGTCGTCGCTGATGCCTAAATCGAGCAGCACCAAATTATTCAGCGTTGGCGATTGACTAAAGGCTTCTTGGCTGCTACGGGTTAGCTGATTGCCCCATAAATCAAGCTCTTGCAATTGGCCCAAGTTGGTTGTGTTGGCCAAACTGGTTGCGCCAGCATCACCAATTGCGTTATCGGCGAGATACAACACCGCCAAATTGCCAAGACTGGTGCTGGTGGTCAAGGCTTGCACTCCAGCATCGCCAATCGCATTATCGTTGAGCAACAAGGCCTTGAGATTAGTGACATGACTCGATTGAGCTAGGGCACTCAACCCAGCATCGCCAATTGCATTCGAGCGCAAATCAAGGCGTTCGGTGTTGGCAAGCACTGGCGAATTGGCAAGGGCGCTAATGCCAGCAGCATCGATATTGGTTGAGGCCAAATTGAGCGTCACAATGCTGCGCAGATAGGGCGATTCGGCTAAGGCTTTGGCTCCAGCAAACCCCACATCATTATCGCTGAGATCAAGCTGGGTTACGTTGCCCAATTGTTCATCTTCGGCCAGCGCCTTCACCCCTGCTGGCCCAATATTGTTGTTGCTTAAATTGAGCGAGGTGAGTTGGGTCAAATGTTGGGCGGCGGCCAAAGCACTAATTCCAGCATCGCCCAAATCGTTGTGATCAATATCGAGCAACTGGAGATTAACCAAGGCTTGACCTTCGACCAAGGCCGCGCCGCCAGCTGCGCCCAGTTGATTGCGATAAAGCCGTAGTTTGGTTAATTGGGTTAGGCTGGTCGAATGGCTGAGTGCTTGAGCACCCGCCGCGCCAATTGCATTTTGATACAGCTCTAATTCGTTGAGGTTGCTCAGGTAGGGCGATTGCGCCAAGGCAATCAAGCCAGCATCGCCAATTTGGTTGCGTTGCAAGCGCAGCGTGCGCAATTGGCTTAAGTGGGGCGATTGCGCCAAGGCAATCACAGCTTCATCGGTTAATTGATTTTCGCTGAGGTCAAGCACGCGCACGGTGGCCATATGCGGTGAGCGAGCCAAGCTATGCGCGACAGCATCACCCCAATTGCGCCCATTGAGGGTTAGTTGGGTCACGCCAACCAAACGCCGTTCACGCAAGGCGGCCTTGAGTTCTTCGACGGTGGACACATCATCCAAGGAGACTACGTAATTTTTAAGCTTTGCCATCGTAACGACCTCTGTGTCGGGTTATTTCATTGTTGGTTCATTGTAGCACACTGCCCTTGGCGATTGATTCCCCCCAATGGCTAGCTAAGAGGGGAATCCTCGTTTAGTCAGCCTAGTAGTAAAGGCTAGCATAAACGCTAGAGGCAATTTGTGAAGTATTCGTTGATCAAATCAGCCGATTTGTTGATGTATGCTTTGCCAAGCCCTGCGAATATTATTCATCACTGAAAGAGATAAGCCAAACGCCCATCCGAAGCCGATTGAGAGTTCAATATGCAGCCTCAGGCAACCCTACTAATTGGTCTACAAGCAAGCGGAAAATCGACCTTTTATGTGCAGCAATTTCTGCATAGTCATGTGCGCATCAATCTCGATATGCTGCGTACTCAGCATCGCGAACAAACATTAATAGCATGCTGTTTAGAGCTTAGGCAATCGTTTGTAATTGATAGGATGAATCTTGAGCGAAACCGCCGATCCGGCTATATTCAAGCCGCGCAGGCCGCAGGCTTTAGGATTGAAGGCTATCTGCTTGAATCAAATTTGGCAGCATGTTTAGAACGCAATCGCCAACGCACTGGCAAACAGCATATTCCGGAGCTTGCGATCCGTGGATCATTCAAAAAACTTGAATTACCAAGTTTAGCCGAAGGCTTTGAGCGCTTGTGGTATGTTCGCCAATTACCAGCCCACCAATTTCAAGTAACACCCTGGGAGGAGCAATGAATTTTGATCAACTTGATCAGTTAATGCGGGTGTATGAGACAAGCAACGATTTAGCGGTATTACCCAATATTTGGATGGTAGTGCGGATTGATGGACGTTCATTTACCCGACTCACCAAAGATGTTATGAACTATCAACGTCCATTTGATCAACGCTTTCGTGATGCAATGATCAGCACGGTCAAACATCTGATGGAATGTGGCTTTCCAGTGCTTTATGGCTATACCCAAAGTGATGAGATTTCACTGCTACTGAGTTATGGTTGTGATGTATTTGGCCGCAAGTTACGCAAATATTGCTCGATTTTGGCGGGCGAATCCAGTGGTCATTTTAGTTTAGCGATTCAGCAACAGGCGAGCTTTGATTGCCGAATTTGCCAATTGCCGACCGATCAACTGGTACACGATTATTTTCGCTGGCGCATGGAAGATGCGCATCGGAATGCCCTGAATGCCTATTGCTATTGGAGCCTGCGTGATCAAGCGCTTGATCCACAAACTGCCCATATGCAAATAGCTAATCTTTCGGTTGCCCAAAAAAATGAGCTGCTCTTTCAACATGGCATCAATTTTAACGATCTGGTTGCCTGGCAAAAACGCGGCATTGGGTTCTATTGGCAAACCGTCGATCTCCAAGGCTATAATCCACAAACTCAAATGCCAACGCTCACCAAACGACGTAAAATTCATGTTGAGTTTGAATTACCGCAACGCGAAGCCTATAGCAATTTGCTCGCAAGCCACTTTGATCGTTAATCTTGGAGGTATCGATGCCAATTAATCTGGCTTTGGTGGGTTTTGGGATGGCCAGTCAAGTGTTTCATGCTCCACTGATTATGGCCGAACCACAATTAACCTTACATACGATTGTTCAACGCAGTAGCCAAAGCGCCCGCGAAACGTATCCCCATGTGCAGATTGTCAGCGATCTGGCTGAAGCGCTCGCGAACCCAGCGATAGAGTTGGTAGTGATTGCCACACCCAACCAAACCCACGCCGATTTGGCAGCCCAAGCCTTGCGGGCAGGCAAACATGTGGTGGTCGATAAGCCGTTTACGCTCAATAGTCAACAGGCTGATCAATTAATTGCCCTAGCCCAAGAGCAACAACGTGTGTTAAGCGTCTTTCACAATCGACGTTGGGACGGCGATTTTTTGACTGCTCAAGCTGTGATTCAGGCTGGCTGGTTGGGGCGTTTAGTCAGCTACGAATGCCATTACGATCGCTATCGACCGCAACTAAAACAAGCGGCTTGGCGTGAACAAGCTGGCCTTGGCAGCGGGATTTTGTACGATCTCGGCGCACATTTGATTGATCAAGCCTTGGTGTTATTTGGCATGCCCCAATCGATCACAGCTCAGCTTGCCAAGCAACGTGAGGGTGCGCAAACGGTCGATTATTTTGATTTGTGTTTGGGTTATGCTGAGTTGCAAGTCACGCTCAAAGCAGGTATGTTGGTGCGCGAATTGGGGCCGCGCTTCAGTCTCCATGGCACAAACGGCTCATGGATCAAATATGGCATTGATCCCCAAGAAGCGGCCTTGAAAGCAGGCCAAGCGCCAAACAGCCCAAATTGGGGCCAAGAACCTGCAACTGATTGGGGTATGATCAACACGGAGCTGAATGGTTTAGCGTTGCGTGGCACAGTCGAAACCATCGCTGGCAAGTATCCGGCCTATTATTGCAATGTAGCACAAGCCATTCAAGGTAAGGCTGAGATCATCGTTCAGGCCAACCAAGCTCGAAGCGTGATTCGGCTGATTGAGTTGGCCGAGCAAAGTGCAGCTGAACAACGCACAATGACAATTTAAGCAACTCAACTCCTTTACCCACCCAGCAGGTAAGGGAATGTTGAAAAGAGTAGATTAGATTTCTGCTGCGAACCACCAAATCTCTGGTTCATCAGTAGATTTCTGCTAGACCTTGATTGCCTTTGAGGGGGTGCAGGGGGATTAA